>CADCQH010000012.1 GCA_902803605.1 uncultured Bacteroidales bacterium
GGTGGTCAGCGTTTCGGAGAGATGGAGGTGTGGGCACTCGAGGCATTCGGTGCAGCACATGTTCTTCAAGAGATCCTTACGATTAAGTCAGATGATGTCAACGGCCGTAGCAAGGCGTATGAAGCCATCGTGAAGGGCGATCCAATGCCAACTCCAGGCATTCCAGAGTCACTCAACGTGCTTCTCCACGAACTTCGTGGTCTCGGTCTCAGCATCTCATTGGATTAACAGATATAAAGATACTTATATAACATGGCTTTTAAGAAAGAATCAAAAATCAAGAATAATTTCACCAAAATCACCATCAGCCTCGCTTCTCCAGAGGAAATCCTCGAGAATAGCTGTGGTGAGGTGCTGAAGCCAGAAACCATCAACTACCGCACCTACAAGCCCGAGCGCGATGGTCTTTTCTGCGAGCGTATCTTTGGCCCAACCAAGGACTATGAGTGCCATTGCGGCAAGTACAAGCGCATTCGCTATAAGGGTATCGTCTGCGACCGATGCGGTGTGGAGGTGACTGAGAAGAAAGTACGTCGTGAGCGTACTGGACACATCGCACTCGTTGTGCCTGTTGCTCACATCTGGTACTTCCGTTCATTGCCTAATAAGATTGGTTATCTTCTGGGTCTTCCCACTAAGAAACTCGATGCTGTCATCTACTACGAGCGTTACATCATCATTCAGGCAGGTGTTGCAGAGGATGCCGACAAGAACATCCTCGATGGTGAACTCCTTGCCGAAGAGGATTACTATGACATCGTTGACAACCTCGACCCCAATAACGAACTCCTTCCTGACGACGACCCCAACAAGTTCATTGCCTTGATGGGTGCTGAGGCCATTGAGTACATGCTCAAGCGCATCGACCTTGACCACTTGGCTAACGAACTGCGGGCACAGGCCGACAAGGACGGTTCCGTACAGCGCAAGACAGAGGCGCTCAAGCGTCTGCAGGTAGTGGAATCCTTCCGTGCCAGCAAGGGAAAGAGCCGTCCGGAGTGGATGATTATGCACAACATTCCTGTGACACCTCCAGACCTCCGTCCGCTCGTGCCACTGGATGGTGGACGTTTCGCCACTTCTGACCTCAACGACCTCTATCGTCGTGTCATCATTCGTAACAACCGTTTGAAGCGACTCATTGAGATCAAGGCTCCAGATGTGATTCTCCGCAATGAGAAGCGTATGTTGCAGGAGGCTGTCGATTCACTCTTCGACAACTCTCGTAAGAGCAGCGCAGTGAAGAGCGAAAGCAACCGTCCGTTGAAGTCTCTCTCTGATGCCCTCAAGGGTAAGCAGGGACGTTTCCGCCAGAACCTTCTGGGTAAGCGTGTGGACTACTCAGCACGTTCCGTGATTGTCGTAGGTCCTGAGTTGAACATGGGTGAATGCGGTCTTCCGAAACTGATGGCAGCAGAATTGTACAAGCCATTCGTTATCCGCAAACTCATCGAGCGTGGTATTGTGAAGACGGTCAAGTCTGCCAAGAAGATTGTGGACCGTCGTGACCCTGTGGTTTGGGACATCCTCGAGTACGTGATGAAGGGTCATCCTGTCCTCCTCAACCGTGCACCTACGCTGCACCGTTTGGGTATCCAGGCTTTCCAGCCACGCATGATTGAGGGTAAGGCAATCCAATTGCACCCACTCGCATGTACGGCATTCAACGCCGACTTCGACGGTGACCAGATGGCCGTTCACCTTCCACTCTCCAACGAGGCAATCCTTGAAGCGCAGTTGTTGATGCTTCAGTCGCATAATATTCTTTCTCCTGCCAGTGGCGATCCTATCACCGTTCCTTCTCAGGACATGGTGCTCGGTCTCTACTACATCTCCAAGGTTCGTCCTGGAGCCAAGGGAGAAGGTTTGACGTTCTATGGTCCAGAAGAGGCCATCATCGCCTTCAATGAGGGCAAGGTTGATGTGCATGCCCTCATCAAGTGTGTGGTGCGTGACATTGACGAGAACGGCAATCCTTACAAACACCTTGTCGAGACCACCGTGGGCCGTATCACCATCAACGAGGTGATTCCAGAAGAAATTGGCTTCGTCAATGAGGTCATTGGCAAGAAAGCTCTCAAGAAGGTCATCACCCGCGTCATCAAGGGTGTGGGTATGGCACGTGCCTGCGAGTTCCTCGATGGTATCAAGAACCTCGGTTATCGCAAGGCTTACGAGGGTGGTCTGTCCTTCGTGCTCGATGACATCATCATTCCAGCAGAGAAGGAGCAGATTGTGCAGAACGGTCACGATGCCGTTGACCAAATCACCATGAACTACCAGATGGGTCTTATCACAGACAAGGACCGCTACCAGCAGGTGGTGGAGACTTGGACTAAGGTGAATGACTCGCTCAAGAAGACCCTCATGAAGCAGATGACCGAGGCTGACCAGGGCTTCAATGCCGTCTTCATGATGCTCGACTCTGGTGCCCGTGGTTCTGCTGACCAGATTTCCCAGTTGGCAGGTATGCGTGGTCTGATGGCCAAGCCTCAGAAGGCCGGTGCTTCCGACAATAACATCATCGAGAACCCAATCCTTTCCAACTTCAAGGAGGGTATGTCAGTGCTCGAGTACTTCATCTCCACCCACGGTGCCCGTAAGGGTCTTGCCGATACTGCCCTCAAGACAGCCGACGCAGGTTATCTGACACGTCGTCTGGTCGATGTCTCTCATGACGTCATCATCAACGAGGAGGATTGTGGCACGCTCCGTGGTTTGATTTGTACAGCCCTCAAGGATGGCGACCGCGTGGTGGCTTCCTTGGCAGAGCGCATCCTTGGTCGTGTATCCGTACACGACATCATTAATCCTAAGACCAACGAGCTCATCGTTGCCAGCGGCGAAGAGATTACCGACCGCATCGCTGCGGAAATTGAAGGCTGTGGCATTGAGAGCGTCGAGATTCGTTCCGTTCTCACTTGCGAGAGCAAGAAGGGTGTCTGCATGAAGTGCTACGGACGTAACCTCGCCACCCAGCGCATGGTTCAGAAGGGTGAGGCTGTCGGCGTTATTGCGGCACAGGCCATCGGTGAGCCTGGTACGCAGCTGACCCTCCGTACATTCCACGCCGGTGGTGTGGCTGGTAACGCTGCCGCCAATGCGCAGATCAAGGCGAAGAATGCATCCAAGATAGAAATCGATGAATTGCGTACCGTTGCACGTCCTACGGCAGACCATCCAGAAGGTCAGGTCGTGGTGGGTCGTTTGGCGGAACTCCGCTTCCTCGACATCAATACAGGCATCATCCTCTCTTCAGTTCCGCTTCCTTACGGTGCAAACCTCTATGCCAATTCGGGTGACACAGTCGAGGCTGGTCAGATCATTGCTGATTGGGATCCATTTAACTCCGTCATCGTCACAGAGTTTGATGGTGTGGCAGAATTTGAAGGTGTGAAGGAAGGTCTTACTTATCGTGTCGATGTCGATGAGACTACCGGCTTGCGCGATCTCATCGTGACAGAGGCAAAAGACCGTGCCGCTGTGCCATACTGCCACATCCTCAACAAGAAGGGTGGGGAATTGCTCCGCACCTATTCATTCCCTATCAACGGTCACATCGTGGTGGAGGATGGACAGAAGCTCAAGGCCGGTGACATCCTCGTCAAGATTCCACGTTCCGTTGCCAAGGCGGGCGATATCACGGGTGGTCTCCCACGTGTGACCGAGCTCTTCGAGGCACGCAACCCGTCTAACCCAGCCATTGTGGCAGAAATCGATGGTGAGGTGACCATGGGCAAGGTGAAGCGTGGCAACCGTGAAATCATCCTCACCTCCAAGGTGGGTGACGTGCGCAAGTATCTCGTGCCGCTGTCCAAGCAGATTCTGGTGCAGGAGAACGACTACGTGCGTGCCGGCACGCCGCTTTCCGACGGTGCCATCACGCCAGCCGACATCCTTGCCATCAAGGGTCCGACCGCGGTGCAGGAGTACATCGTCAACCAGGTTCAGGACGTGTACCGTATGCAGGGTGTGTCCATCAACGACAAGCACTTCGAGATTATCGTGCGCCAGATGATGCGCAAGGTGAAGATTGAGGATGCTGGCGACACCCGCTTCCTCGAGGAGGGCATCGTGGACAAGCTCGACTTCCTGGAGGAGAACGACCGCATCTGGGGCAAGAAGTTCGTCACAGACGCAGGTGACTCCGAGACCCTCGAGCCTGGTATGATCATCACGGCCCGCAAGTTGCGCGACGAGAACTCCATGCTCAAGCGCCGCGACCTCAAGCTTGTGCAGACTCGCGATGCCATTCCAGCCACCTCCACTCAGATTTTGCAGGGTATCACCCGTGCAGGTCTCGGCAGCAAGTCCTTCATGTCTTCCGCATCATTCCAGGAGACGACGAAGGTGCTCAACGAGGCAGCCATCAGTGGCAAGAGCGACTCGCTCGAAGGTATGAAGGAGAACGTGATTTCCGGTCACCTCATCCCTGCTGGTACAGGTATGCGCGACTTCGATAAGATTATCGTTGGCGCCAAGGAGGACTTCCAGACCGTTGAACGTCGTCCGTTCGACGCCGATGCCATGTTCTCATCTTTTGAAAGCGAGTTCTAATCGATTAGGACAATATACAGTGTAAAATGAAATCGGGGCAAGCTCAAGATTGAGTTCGCCCCGATTTTTTGTATGGAATTGTTCATTGACTCATCAGCCTCTGAACTTCTTCACAACCCTGCATTCAGTATCAATGTAGGCATAGACATTTACCTCTTCGTTATCCTCCATGCCAAATCCATCCTCATCAGCAAAGTAACGTCCATCAGGGTATAACATCCAATCGACACGTGCAAAATGTAAATGATATTAAATTGAACCATAACGATAACCTTAACCATAACCGTTTATATGAGTTTTTGCCTTACTCAGGGCATATAGGCAAGCCTTTAGCAAGCCTTTGGCAAGTACTTAGCAAGTACTTAGCAAGTCCAAGCAAGCTATTGGGGCTTGCTATGGGCTTGCTTACGACTATAGAAGTTGCTTGTTAGTGAGGGGCTGTGTTTAGTTGAATGGTTGTTGGTTATAGGTTATTGAGATTGTTAAGTTTGTTACCGACAAACTATGAGTTTCTCGGTAAGAAACTATGGGTTTGTTTGCGAGAAACTGTTTGGAGTGACGAGGCTGTGACTTTGGCAAGTGCACGATGGGTGGTTCTCCGTGTCATCTGTGGCACAAAAACGAAAAGACGAAAATAAATTTGGTTCTTTACTCACTTAGTCGTAACTTTGCCGCCACAAAACCTATGAACAATGAAAAAGAAAGTAGCTTGGACTGTGGTGGTCGTGGTGGTGCTGGGCATCGCCGCCCTGATTGCCTGGCGATTCTGGCCGGTGGAGACCATCAACCTGGAGGAGTACACTCCGTCGGAGGAGTTTGAACCCGCGTATGAGGCGATGGAGACGAAGTCGCCTGAGTATGATATTGAGGAGACGGTGCGCGCGATGAATGCGCTGGAGGTGGCTCAGTGTCAGTCGGAGGACTTCATGTCGTACTTGGAGTATGTGGCGAAGCAGGACTTCAGCCGTGTGGCTCCTGAGGTGTTGGAGCAGAAGAAAAAACTCTTCCCCATCCTGCAGCGCCTGTATGAACTGCAGAAGGAGCACGAGGAACTGGACGATGTGTGGATGCTGATGAGGAGTGCGACGAGCGGCGCGAGTGCGTTTGTGACGGAGGTGAATCCTGTGGGCGTGATTGGCTCGATGGTGACGGGCGATGCGACGCTGAGTTCGGTGAGTGTGGCGGGTGGCATGGAGAAGGCGCAGACGGCGGCTTTTGACGAGTATGAGAAGCAGAAGGAACTGAAGCGGAAACTGGAGCGTGAGATAGAGTCGGTCAGGCTTTCTTACATTGAGTATCTGGAGGAGTATGCTCCGGTCTATTATAAGTATATGCAGGAATGGGATGCCTTGTGCCTGAAGAAGGATAAGGCGTACATCGACCTGTATGGCGGTCATCCGATGGAGGCTTACAACCAGACGCAGGAGATACTGAAGGATTATCCGACGAACCGTGAGGCGCTGCTGCTGAAGGGACTCTCGCTGATTCAGATGAGCACCGAGGTGGAGCCCACCGGCATGCTTCGCTCCGCAGGTGAGTCCGGTCTTCCGACGAGCATGGAGGGGGCTGACGAGGCTCTTGCCTTGGCGGACTCCGTTCTGGCAGGCTTGTCGATTGAACGCACCGCACCCGACGAGCGCACAGAGTTGCAGATGGAGGCGGAGGCTGCGCTCGACCAGTACATCAAACTCTACCCCTCGCGTTCCGCTCCTGCCCTGGTGCTGAAGGGCTTGCTTTATCGCGAGCAGGGTGAGGCGGCGAAGGCTGTGTCATACTTCGACCAGGCATCGATGGAATATCCCCGGCAGGCGGCGGCGCTGACCGACTTGCTGGACAGTTACAAGGCCAGGACTTATCTGAACAAGTCGGCGGAAGGCAAGTACCTGCTGCGTCTTTATCGTTCCACGATGGAAGGCTTTGGCATCTTCAGCCCCAACCTGCTCAAGGCGCACTACTATGCAGAGCATGGTGATGTGGAGCAGAGCAAGCAGGAGATTTTCAACCACTTCTACCGCCGCAGCAATCAGGGGGTGTATGACTGTCTGTTGAGTGACATGCAGTACTGCGAGGAAAATATGTACAGCAGTTTCCGTCAGATACTTCTGGAACAGAGTTTCATCGATGTGGCAGTCGAACCCACCATGAACTGGACGCTCTCTGACAATGATGACGAAATCAAGGTAATCATCAACAACCGTTCCGACATCGACCTGGAGAACGTGCGCATCTTCCTCTGCCTGCATTATACGGATATGTACAAGGATGAATATGACGTGCAGAAACTACCATCGGTGAACATCATCAAGCACAACGACAAGATGGAAATTGGGGTGGTGAAACTGAACTACGAGAACAAGAAATATAACGACATCACCCGCATCCGTGCTATTGCGATGACCGACGACAAGATTTGCTGGATTGACAACGTGAACTATAAGTATATGCGTGCTCAGGAGGCAGCCGCCCGTCAAACCAATGGAAAACCTTCAACTGCCAAGCAACAGCTCCTTGAGGACTTCAATGTGGACAACGGCAAATTGCAGTCCATCATTCAGGAAGGCATGAAGGTGTATGGAACGGTGAGTGACGGCAATCTCTGGAACGATGTGAAACAGGATGTGAAAAATCTCGTGACGGGCAAGGATCGTAAGCTGCGCATTGAACTGCCGCGCATCCTCTACCTCATCGATCCCGTCTTCTCGCTCTATCAGCTGAACGACAAGGACAAGGCAGTGCGGCCTTCGGAAAACTACCTCTCTGGCTCCAGCATCCGTCTGAAGTTCGATTATGAGCCCAAGCAGGACGAGACCATCCCGCTCTACATCTACAGCGACTTTGCCAATTTCAAGGTCACGGTCAAGTTTGAGGGCGGTAAACCAACAGTGAAGAAGGTGGAACTGATTTAGAGTTCCACCTTCTCTCCTTTCTTCTTCTTGGGCATGTTGATTCTGTAAATCGCATGGAGTATGCCATACGAAGGTATCACGTTGGTGAATGTCTCGGTGCGTCCCTGAGCATTCACGTAGCGTTGCACGTTCGAGAGATTGCCCAAGAGGTCGAACCCGTCAAACATGATGGTCAGCTTGCCCTTCATCAGACGCTTCGCCAATCGTGCATTCCACACTAGTTCGTTGGTGTTCATCGACGGCTCGCTGTATCCGCGGCGGCTGTACATCGTGATGTCGCTCGACACCTGAAAGTTCAAAGGCAATTCCGCCTGCGCCCTAACTCCGTATCGGAAGGTATAGACGTTCATGTTGTTGAAGCCTTCACGCTTGCTGGCTGAGTGCTGATAGTTAAGGCTCCCACTGGCTTCCACCTCATACTTGCTCGACGGACGCCAGGTCAGCGAGAAATATTCGTTGGCATTGTCCGATTTTACCACCGACTTCGTGGCCACCAGACTTTCGTTCGTTCCGCTTAAATCGACGCTGTTGTTGTGACTGTAACCCATACGTTGGGCGATTCTCCATTTGTCATCTTTGTCTAAAGCGAAGTTCATGCCTACATGTGTGTTCATGCTCCAGTTGCCGTTCACGTTGTCGGGAGTGACCGTCCTCACGCCTGTCTCCTTATTATATATATAGCCTGAAGCCACGGCGTTCTCCGTAATGATGGCACCAACATTGGCGTTGAGGAACATCTTGCCAAACTTGTCATGATAGCTGGTGTTGATGTTGTGATTTCGCATGTTCTTCAGGTTGGGATTTCCCAAAGTGATATAGAGCGGGTTACTGTCGTCACGTATGTTCAGCAGACTTGTCATGCTGGGTGCCGAGGTGTTCATGTTGTAGTAGATGTTGAATCCGCGGTTCTGCTTGTACTTTTCATGAGTGAAGCCGATGCCAGGGTTGATGAAGAACGTGTTGCGCTTCATCAGCGTATCAATCTGCGTGCCCCGCTGGTAGTCCATCACTTCTTTGAAGGCTGGGAGACCCAATGAGATGGAGGCTTGGTTGAACACTTCCTCTGAATTGCCGAGTGTGATGACATAGTCTATTTGTGTTTGATGGTTGTAGGCCTTTGTCTTTGAGTGTGAACTGTTGTTGGCGTCAAGGGTGGTGAGCATTTCTTCCATCGACGGCAAGGTGCCCAGAGGATGGATTGTGCCCGTTGATGATGAGGCCGCGTCCCATTCCTTCAACTTGTTCAGTAGATAGAGCGACTGGTTGTTGTTGTCGTAATGGTAAGTGAAGTTGTAACGCATGTTCAGACGATGGTGCTGATTCTGGTCGATGGCGATGCCCATGCTTGCCCCCACATTGGCCTGTTGTGAACGTTGCTTGTTGGGCGTATATCGGTTGCGGAAGTCTGTCGAATTGACGTTATTGTTAGGATTGTTGTGACCATTAGGATAATCCAATGTATAGTGCTCATACTGGTTACTCTTCTGGTCGGAGTATTGATAGCCATAGGTCAGATTGAAGTCCAAGTAGTCGTTGTGGGCAGGGGTGACGGTGAAGAAGCCTTCCACATTAGCGTTCAACTGATGTCCGTCGCCTTTGCTCGATGAGCGGGTGCGGTTGATGGCATATTGCTTGAGCAGTTCACTTGCATCAGGAGCCATGATGCTGTCCATCCATGCCTTGCCTAATCGGGCAGCCACGTCCTCCATCAGCGTCAAACTTCCGCTGTTTCCCCGATTGTCCCATTTCCGATAGGACAGAGTGGGGCGGAAGGTCACGAAATAGTGTTTGAACGTCTCGCCCAATCCCCTTGAACCGTCCAATGTCAGGTCATGGGTAGTGTTGATGTTCCATGCCTTGTTCTTGCTGCCTTGGAACGAACGTCCATACGTGTCTCCGCCTTCAAGGAAAGTGGCACTGCTGGTGTTCGAACTGTTGTCTGTATCTGTGTAGAAACCATTTACGCTGGCCATGTAGCGGTAGCTGTCTTCCTTATCATGCATATAGTCGCCGCCTGCCCTGTAGGTCTTGGTGATGCCTCCCGATTGTGACAACTCACCCCATTCACCCTCGTAGCCAGGACCAACATCGTCGTTCAGGTTGTTTACGTTCGCATAGATGTTCAAACGTGAATTGTCTGTAAAGCGCAAGCCAAACAGCCTACCCATATATTTCGTGTCCAGTTTTCCCTCCTGATTCCTGAAGAACGTGGCACCGGCACCTCCCTCTGAATTGGCGACCCATCCTGTTGCATATTCCCGTTTCAACTTCACATTCATCACCAGTTCCTTCTTCGTCACCTTCTCACGAGGGGTTCCTTTCACGCTTTCAGGCACACGCTCATACGACTGGATGTGTTTCACCATGTACGATGGCATATTTTCCAAGAGCAATTCACGGTCGCTGTCGAAGAAGTTCTTTCCGTTCAGCAGCAGGGCGTCCACCTGCTTGCCGTTCACCTTGATAACGCCACCCTTTTCCAACTCCACACCAGGCAATTGCTTGATGAGCGAGTTCAGCATCGAACCCTCCGCCATGTTGAATGCATCAGCATCATACACCAATGTGTCGCCGTTCATGTAGAATTTCAACTTTGTCGCCACGACCACAATCTCGTCCAACTCAATCTCGTTCTTTTTGGGAAGGGTGTGCAAGTAGATGGTCTTCATGGTCAGATAGCGTTCGCGTTTGTATATCTTCTTAACCTCAAGGGGCACGTATTTCGTCACATAGCCCTCAGCCTCCACCTTCACAAGGTAGTTGCCTGCCTGCTTCACGGGGAAATTCATCCATGAACTCTTATAGTATTCTTCATCGTGGTACTCCACATGTACCGTGTCGGCATGTGTGCTGTCAGCTGCCCATACCAGTTCTGCCTTAGCTCCTTTGACGGGCTCATGTGTCAAGTGGTCTTTCAAATCAACATACACAGCCAAGGCTTGCTCATTGTTTTTGTTGTTCTTGGTAGAGTCAGCGTCAGCCTTTTGTGCCCATAGTGTGGCTGTAACCATGAGCATCAGCAATGAAAAGAGATATTTCATGATGAAAATCTAAGAGTGAGTCTGTAAATTTTGTACAAAGGTACGTATTTATGCCCATATGCCATTGTTCTTTTAATAATTGTTGTCAAATCAACCTTGATAATTAAGAACTTTTATGTTTTTTGTTTAAGGATGTTGGAGATATGTTGGAAATGTTGTACCTTTGTCACAAAATCGTAGCATTAGATAGCATAACTCACTGCCCTTTGGGGCTCATAATACAAAATGATATGAAAAAGAAAAGATTATGGATGTTCGTGATTGTTGCACTTGCCATCATGGCAACAGCCTCTGCGCAGAGCAAGCGCGAAGCGGTGCGTGAACGTATTGACAGCGTGTTGCGTAAGAATTACGAGAGGGGGTCTTTTGATACGCTTTATATCCAACGTCCAGAACGAAGGCTGACGCTGAAAATCAGGGGCAACCTGTCGGGTAACTATGTCCATGCTAAGGAAAAGGTGGAGGATACAGAACTCACGGCCAAACTCAAGACAGACACCCGTGCCACGGTCAGCGTGAATGCCAACTATATGGGATTGGCAGCAGGCATTGCCGTCAACCCTGCTCGTTTGAGTGGTAAGAACAAGGATTGGGAGTTTAATCTCAACGCTTATGGCAACCGATTCGGCATAGAGGGCGTCTATCAACAGTCCAAAACCCTTTCTGGTGATATCACCGAAGCCAGTGGCACATACCACCTTGATAAAGGTTATCTGCAGATGGCAACGGTCATTATCACGGGTTACTATGCATTCAACTATCGCCACTTCTCCTATCCAGCCGCCCTTACGCAGTCGTACATTCAGAAACGTTCGGCTGGTTCGTGGTTGGCAGGCTTCTCCTATCAAGGTGGTAGCATCAAGACCACAGACGATGCACCAGAAGAATTGGGTCATGCACGAATTTATGCAGGTTATTTCGCCATCGGAGGTGGCTACGGCTATAACTTTGTTGCTAAAAAGTGGCTTTTCCACTTATCTGCACAACCCAATTTGATTATAGTGAAGAACAATAACATCAAGATGAATGGTGAGAAGCGCAAAGAAAAGTATCACTTCCCCGAGGCAATGGTCAACAACCGTGCGGCAGTGGTATATAATATTAATCCAAGATACTTTGTGGGTTCTACAGTTGTGGTTAACGCCTCGCTGTTTGGCGATCAGCATCATTACACACATCAGGTGAAGTGGAATGCACGTGCCTTTGTGGGTATGCGCCTGTAATGGAATCATCAACTACAATAATATACGAACATGAAAAGCGTTAAGTATGTCATCTTGGTGGTACTCACGGCCATCCTTGCCAGTTGTGGTACCGCCACGCAAGTGCCCATTACGGGGCGTAAGCAGAGACTCGTTGTCAGCGATGAGCAGGTGATGAGCCTTAGCAATCAGGAGTATCAGAACTACATGAAGTCAGCAAAACTTTCCACCAATGCTAATAACACGGCGATGGTGAAGCGTTGTGGACAGCGTTTGGCAAATGCCGTGGAGACTTATCTGCGCGGACATGGTTTTGCAAACGAGGTGTCAAACTACAAATGGGAGTTCAATCTTGTGCAGAATAATCAGGTGAATGCCTTTTGTATGCCTGGTGGAAAGATAGTGGTGTATGAAGGTATCCTTCCCGTCACGCAGGATGAGGCATCACTCGCTATCGTTTTGGGACATGAGATTGCCCATGCTGTGGCGAAACACTCCGCTGAGCGTATTAGCAACGAATACAAACAGCAGGCGGCTGTGTCGGTGCTTGGAAGTGTGGCATCGGTGGCAGGCATGGGACCGAATACGGCGTCGATAGCATCCAGCATCCTTGGTGTGGGCACCAAAGCGTGGACGTCTGGTTTCTCACGTAGTCAAGAGAGTGAGGCTGACCACATGGGGCTTATCTTCGCAGCCATGGCGGGTTATAATCCACAGGTGGCGCTTACCTTCTGGCAGCGTATGGCTGCGGCAGGGAATAGTTCCAATTCCATCTTCAGCGACCATCCATCAGACGAGAAGCGTATCAGGCAGATTCAAGGCTGGATTCCTGAAGCCCAGAAATATTACAAGCCTGTGGGTACCACAACAACCACGACAAAGGCTACTACGACAAAGACAACCACGAAGAAGAGATAAACAAGAAGGGGGAAGCAAATCGCTTCCCCCTTGATTGTTATCTTGCCTATTTTCTTGGTTTATCAATAACTGAGTACAGGTTCCAGTTCCTTTGCCTGGGCAATCATCTTTTCCAGTTCAGATACGCTGGGAACTCGATTGCACAGGTTCTTTTCGTTGTTCACCTCCACGAGTTTTGGCTGGAGGTTGGCAGCCACACGATGGCGGAATTCCTTTACGGTGTCAACGCCTGCAGCCTCGAGAAGTTCTGCGAATTGGCTGGCGATGCCGTTGATACGGAAGAGGTCTGCATGGTTTGCCCACTTGAGAATGAACTTGGCACTGATGTCGGTTGCTTCAGCCAATGCCTTGCGGCCAGCAGGTGTTGCGCATTTCTCCAAATAATCTTCGGTTGTTTTGATGCCTGCTGCTTGCAGCTTCTCGGCATACACGGGACCGATACCCTCTACATCAATGATTTTGTAGGCCATAGTAGTAAAAGTTTGAATGTTGATAATAATGGATTTGATGTTTTCACATGTTTCCAGGGGGCAAAGATAAGAAGAATTTGGAAATTATCTGCCATCTTCATACTTTTTTTTGAAAAAGTTTCAATTCCTCATTCCTAAATTCTCACTTTTCACTTCTCTTGTTGACTATGGCACATACACATGAATCACTCCATACATTTTCTGCAGTTTCCACCATATCAATGATGGTGAAGATGGGAAGGATGATGCCCATGATGCCGATGGGGGCTCCGACTCCTGCCATCAGAGAGAGGGTGAGGAAGTAGCAACCCATGGGAACACCTGCATTGCCAATGGCGGAAACCACAGCGATAAGCAACCACAGGAGTATGGTGGGAAGGTCGAGTACTGTACCTCCGTTTTGCATCACATAGAGTGAGGTGACGAGGATGAAGGCCGCACAACCGTTCATGTTGATGGTGGTGCAAATGGGCAGAACGAAGCGTGCCACTTCAGGCCGTGCTTTCAGATTTGTCTCTGCTGAACGCATCGTGACGGGGAGTGTGGCGGCCGAACTCTTGGTGAAGAGCGCCATGAGGACTGCTGGTGACATCGCTCTGAAGACTTTCCATGGATTGAGCCCTCTTGCCAATAGGAAGAGAGGGAGCACCACGAAAAATTGGATGAGGTTGCCACCCAAGATGACAGCCACATATTTGCCCAAAGAACCGATGGTTACACCTGCATTCACTTCGGATGAGAGTTGTGCAGCAAAGGCGACGATGCCGACTGGTAATGTCCATATCAAGGCACGGATGAGGGTGTAAAGTACTTCTTGCAACCCCAAGATTCCTCGGATGAGGGTTTTTATGTTCTCATTCTTTTTGATGAATGCCAAAGCCAATCCTACTGCAGCGCTGATGATTAGAATGCTCAGTACATTGCCTTTGACGAATGGCTCTACGACATTGTTGGGGATGACGCTGAGAATGTGGTCGTAATAAGTGAGTGTTGACAGTTCGGAGTTGACAGCCGAGGATTGAGTGCTTTGGAGGGCCTCCGAAGGCAAGTTTTCAGGGCTGACAATAAGGTACAGCACCAACCCTACCGCAGCCGCTGCAATGGTGGTGAGCAGGGTGTAAGTGATGGTGTGGAGGAAAATTCGTCCTGTCTCTTTCTGTCCTCCCAGAGATGAGAGTGTCGTAATGACAGCCAAGGCGATGGTGGGCACCGCTACAAATTGGAATAGTCTTGTATAGGCTGTGGCGATGAACTCCAGCAATCCATTTAACCAGTCGATGCCGAGCCAGCCGAGTACTGCACCCACGATGAGTGCGCTTGTCCAAATGATGATTTTTTTCATTGTTTATATTTTGAAGGATAGAAATTCATTCAGCGTGTGGATTGCTTACAATTGCCAAGACAAGTTCACGTACAGGTTTCGTCCCTTTTGGGGAATGCCACACCAGTCGGCATAGGTGGTGTAGCGTACATCAGCCACGTTCTCCACGCCTACACGGAAAGTCAAGGCTTGTTCCTTTATGAATAACGTATATTGTCCGCTAATATTGCCGATGACCCATGCGGGTGTGGCGGTTTCTCCATATTTCTTTCCGTAGTTGACCTGACGGCTGTTGCCACGTAGTTCCACTTTAGCTTGCAGGCGTTTGTGGGCGAGGGTGAGGTTTGACGTGTAGGAGAACGGGGAAATGAGGGGCAATGTGTCGTCCTCGTCATCCCGTCCGAGTGCATAACTGAGCTTGGTGTTCCATGTCAGCCAAGGGCGTGGTTTCCAGTCGGTCGTGAAGGATGTGTTGACGATGGTGGCGTGACTCAGGTTGCCATACACCTTCACGCCTTCAGCATCCACCGTCATGGGCGAGAGGCGTGTCTCGAATTGTCCGATGATGTAGTTGGAGAAGAAGAAGGCATTGGCATCGACTGAGAAATTGAAAGATGGAGCAATCAAGACCTTGATATTCCCGTTCAGTTCGATGGCGCTCTCGTTCTTCAGACGTGGATTGCCGATGTAGTCGTACTGATCGAACGTGTTGTTCAGATAGTAGCCATACGCCTCCGTCACGGTGGGGGCACGGCTGCCCCAGCCTGCACCGAAGTTTAGTTGGTAGTTGGCGGCTGATAGCTGATAATTGGCGGCGATGCGTCCTGTCACTTGCTGATAGCATTGCTTCATGCCTGGAAAGAAGACCTCCAAAGCGTGATACCCCTCTTCGTCGTTCAGTCGTTGTGTTTGCCAAGCGACTTTTGTTGACACCTTCAGCGATTGCTTGTCGGTGAGCGATATGAGGTCGTTCAGTGCCACTCCTGTGTTCAACGTTCCCACATCGGGCCATGTGACCATGTACATGGGTGCTGCACCGCCAGGATACATCGTCATGTCAGCGAAGAGACGATTATAGTAGAGGTCGTAGTTTGTCTGTATGTCGTGTCGTCCAGCTGAAGCCGAGATGAGGCTGTAGAGCCCGCTCGTCCAACTCTTGCCGGGCATGTCCATGTGTATCTCCACATCGGGACGTTTCGTGTCGTCCATGATGTGGGTGATGTGGTTGTAGTAGGCTTTTGTCTCCCATGAGTTGATGAAGCCTTCTGTCCACTGATGCTTGTATGCTAACGATGTGATGAAAGCTTCTGCTTTTGCCACATCCATGTTCAGGGCAGGGTAACCCACATCAGTGGCACGGTCGAAGATGAAGGTGCCTTCTATGATGTTGCGGTCGGTCACTTTGAGGCCTGCATTGGCAAAGGCGTTTATTTTTTGGAACTGCGAGAACTCCACCTTCCTGCCTCCGCCCTCCTTGTAGTTGTCGGCATGGCGGTAGAAGAAGCCTCCGTTAGCGTAGAAGCGTCGGCTCGACACGGCTGCATCTGCTCCATACACCTGCAAGTGTCCGTTCGTTTCGTAGCCTGCGTCAACATTGATGTGGAAGGGGGCGGCATTGAAGCCCGTTCGGCGCAGTTTCAGATCAAGGCTTCCTCCGATATTGCCTGTCGATTGTGGATTCCCGTTCAGTCCTGAATTGAGCAGGATACTTTGTAGGTTGCTGCTCTCCACATACGATGTCACAGGGTCCATCTTGTCTGTGCAGGCATAGAAAATCTTCATGCCGTCGATGGTGGTTGCCACACGTTCCGTTGCCATGTTGTTCACCACAGGTTCCCATGCATAGGAGCCTCGTCTCACCAGATTAACGTGTGATAGTTCCGATAGATGCTCGTCGATGCTTGCTACCTGTCCCTTTGCCGACCGTTTTCGTCCTTCGCCTGCCGCCGATACCACTACCACCTCGTCAATGACGTGTGACGAGGTGGCGATGGAGTCGGTGGAGAGTAATATTGATAATGCTAATGCGATCATGATGAAGTTTTTGTTGTTTGTTTAGAGTGTCACATCCCAATAGAGGGAACTGAAACCGTCTTTGAGGTCATCGCCGCCTGCCACAAAGTTTCCTTTGGAGTCCTTCACCGTCAGGTGGATGCGCCAGAGTCCTGTCATCGTTAGGTTGATGTTGCCGCTATAGGAGCCATCTTTCTGTTTGGTGAGCGGTGTGTTGTCAGGTGATGTGTGGTTGCCCATGTCTGGCATCCGTGGGTCAATCTCGATGGTGAATTTCTCCGCAGCCAAAGCGTAGGGGGTGGTGGCTGGCGTGTTCTTCTTCGAGATGTATGCTTGGATGGTGTTCGTGCCGGTCTTGAAATCCGTCGGATTCACCAGTGAGAGGTAGAAGGTTTCGTCGCCCACCTTGAATGACTTGAGCCAGTCTTGTCCTTCAGGCAGGGCCTCGACGTTGATGACCTTGTTTTGCACGCCTCCCTTGCTGCCCAGCACTTCGAGGTCGTAGGAGAACTGCCAAGAGCCTGCCTCGCTTGTGTTCATCAAGAGCGACACCCATCCGTGCTTCACGGCAGGACGTGTCGTGTCGAAGACCTCCACGCTGCCACCCACAGGTGTGCTGTGCCACATGTTCATCTTGACCATGTTCATCAGCGGTGTGATGTTCTTGATGTCGAAGAACTTCACATAGTTGCCCGTCTTTTTCTTCGTCACCACGAAATAGAGGTCGTTGTAGCCCTTGTGCAGCGTTCCTGTCTTGGTGTATGCCCAGACCTCGTACTTCCCGTCCACTTCTGTGGAGAGTTCAGGGATGATTTTGACGGTCTGGATGAATCTGTACACCTGCAAGGCTTCCTCAGCCGAGCAGCAATCCACATCCTGCGAAAGGTCAATACCATCAATCACAATTCCCGTTTCATCATCGTTGCTGTTGCACGATGTGAGTCCCAGCGTTATTACCGCTAAAAACAATACTAATACCTTTTGTTTCATCTTCTTTGAGTTTTTTGTCTGATTATTATTGCTTGAAATTTGATGCAAAGGTACGGACATTTCACCATGCCCGAAATACCTTTCATGCGCTATTGACGTACCACAAACGGGGTAGAGGGGCGTTTTTCATTCTTTCATTTTTTCATTCTTTCATTTTTCATTCTTTCATTTTTTCATTCTTTCATTTTTTCCTACCTTTGTACCCAAAATAAAGAGACGATGGCAATAGAACAAGCAATATTCCGACGTTCAGAACTTCTTTTGGGCAATGAAATCATGGAAAGCATCGCTCAGAAGCGAGTGATCATCTTCGGTGTGGGGGGAGTTGGCTCGTGGTGTGCAGAGAGTCTGGTGCGTAGCGGCATCAGGCAGTTGACAATCGTTGACAGCGACCGTGTGTGCATCACCAACATCAATCGCCAGTTGATGGCCACCACCCAGACCGTTGGGCATGTGAAGGTGGAAGCCCTCCGCCAACGGTTGCTGACCATCAACCCTGCGGCGGAAATCACGGCATTGCAGAAAATATTCACTGAAGAGACAGCAGCGTCTTTCCATCTGGAAAGCTACGATTACATCATTGATGCCATCGACTCGCTGAAGGACAAAGCCTTGCTTATCCTGATGGCTTGCCGCACGAAAGCCAGGTTCTTCTCATCGATGGGAGCAGCGTTGAAACTTGACCCCACACGCATCCAAGTGACTGAGTTCTGGAAGGTGAAGGGCGACCCCCTTGCCCGTGCCCTCCGGAATCGTTTCAAGAGGGATAAATCTTTTCCTTCCAGGAAATTCCAGTGTGTCTATAGTGACGAACTGCTCCAGAATCGTGGTCACAATGCGACTTGCGGCACCGAGCAGTGCATGTGTCCCAAGGCTCAGGCTGGGCCTGGCGACCCTTCGCTGCTGAACCATGAGTGGTGCTCGTCAAAGGCACAAATCAACGGCACCCTCGCACACATCACAGCCATCTTTGGCTTCATGCTCGCAGGACTGGTCATTCAGGATGTTGCGAATGTTCCGCCTGTCCTTGTTTCTTCTGCATCAAATCAACAATGACACCTTCTGTCTTCACCATACCCTTTTCATGGTAGAGGGCTGTCGCACTCCTTCTCAGTTCTTTTTTTGTTTCTCACCCTCTTTCAGCTTCCGTGCCTCATAGCCTGCTTTTGAGAAGGCTCTCAACAGTTGGTTGACGGTGACTTTGTAGGCCTTTATGAAAAAAGGACAAGAATCATTTGGATTTTCCCCTTTTATTTTGTATCTTTGCCATAGATTCGGGAATACGAGGGAAAAAGATAAGCTAAATGCGTATGGAATTTTGGCGGGCGCCACGAGACTTTGCGTCGGGCATCACAACAATTTGTGGCGCCCGCCGCAAATGTTTATGGCGTACGTCATCAACCCTATCAGTCTGAGACAAATTCCCTTTTA
>CADCQH010000013.1 GCA_902803605.1 uncultured Bacteroidales bacterium
ACGGCAGTCTTTGCTGCCTACAACCAGAACACCATCAATGTGGAGATGCGACGCATGGCGGAGGAACGCGCGGAGAAATTCATCAACCGCTTGCCAGAACTGAGACGAGTGTTGGCTACAGATGTGGTGGCTGCCTTCAATGGTGACCCTGCAGCGAAGAACTACGGGGAAATCATCAGTTGCTATCCTGTCATCAAGGAACTGACGGTGTATCGCATTGCCCACGAACTTTGGAATCTTGATGTGCCACTCATCCCACGTATGTTGACGGAGATGGCACATTCTGAAACGGGTATCGACATCCATCCTGGTGCCACGATTGGTGAATACTTCACCATCGACCACGGAACGGGTGTGGTGATTGGCGAGACAAGCATCATCGGCAATAACGTAAAGCTGTATCAGGGCGTAACGCTGGGTGCCAAGAGTTTCCCATTGGATGAGGACGGCAACCCTATCAAGGGCATTCCTCGTCATCCTATCTTGGAAGACGATGTAATTGTCTATTCCAACGCTTCCATCTTGGGCAGAATCACCATCGGAAAGGGTGCTGTGATTGGTGGTAACATCTGGGTGACTCACGACGTGCCTGCTGGAGCAAGCATCACACAAAAATGACATTATGACTGAATTCAAGATAATCGCAAAGACCTTCCAAGGATTGGAGGAAGTCCTTGCAAAAGAGCTCATCGACCTTGGAGCCAATAACGTGGAGATTGGCAGACGTATGGTCGCTTTTACGGGTGACAAGGAGATGCTCTACAAAGCGAACTTCTGTACACGAACAGCCGTGAAGGTACTGAAACCTATCAAGGAGTTCAAGGCAACCGATGCTGATGAGGTGTATGAAGAAGCAAAGAAAATTGATTGGGAGAGATATATGGACGTGAAGAGCACGTTCTTGGTCGATTCTGTCATCTTCAGTGAGAACTTTCGCCACTCGAAGTTCGTGGCATACCGCGTGAAGGACGCCATAGCTGATTACTGGCGTGAGAAATCGGGAGGAGACCGTCCTAACGTAGTCATCAGCAATCCCGACCTCCGCATCCATGTTCACATTGCAGAGAATGAAGTGAGCATTTCCCTCGATTCTTCAGGTGAAAGTCTGCATCAGCGCGGTTACAAGACTGCCACTGTTCAGGCACCGCTAAACGAGGTCTTGGCAGCTGGTCTCATCATGTTGACTGGCTGGCATGGAGAGTGTGACCTCATCGACCCCTTCTGCGGTTCCGGTACCATCCTCATCGAGGCGGCTCTGATTGCACAGAACGTCTATCCAGGTGTGTTCCGCAAGGAGTATGCATTCGAGAAATGGAAAGACTTTGATGCAGACCTCTTTGACCGCATCTACAACGATGACAGTCAGGAACGTGAATTCGACCATAAGATTTATGGCTACGACATCAACCGCCAAGTGGTACAAATTGCCACCAACAATGTGCTGAATGCAGGTGTGAAGGACATCGTAAGTGTGGAACAACGTGACTTCTACGAATTTGAACAGCCACTTGACAAAGCGATTATCATTACTAATCCTCCTTATGGCGACCGCATCACAACAGATGACATCTTCGACCTCTACGAAACTATCGGCAAGAACCTGAAGCGCAACTTTGTGGGCAACGATGCTTGGATTATTTCGCATCATGAAGAACTCTTTGACAGGATCGGCTTCCGTCCATCTACCAAATACGCTCTATTCAACGGTTCGTTGGAGTGTGAGTTCCGCAAATACCAGATATTTGATGGCAAGCTACGTGAACGTCGTGAAGAGGGGCTGGACATCAAGACGGATGAAGACCGCCGTCATAACCTCAAATTCAAGCCTCACAAAAAGAACGAAGAGGGTGAATGGGGTACGGGGCGAAATATGCCAACTGATGACGAGAAACACTACTTCAAATCCAAGCCTTTCAAAGAAAGGCCCTCCAAGGATATGCCTTACGAAGAGGAAACGAATCGGAAATGGGGCAAGGATAGCCGTTGGAAGTTCTTTGAAGCAGAAGATGAAGAAGAAGCAGAAATCATCAACCGTCACCTTGGCAAATGGGGTGACCGCACCATACGCCCATCTCGTGGGGAGAAGAAACCAGAACGAAGAGACAGTCGCGATGAGCGTGAGCGCTTCACTGACCGCGAATCGCGTCAGGAGGCTCGCAAGTCATTCTTCACAGGAAAAGGGTCTAAGGATTTTGGCGAGCAAAAAGCGTCTTTCGAGGGTCGCAGAGGCGAGAGAGACGAGAAACGTCCACGTCAAGATGGCGAGCGACCTGCTCGTAAATATGAAGGACGGAAAGACGGGAATCGTCCGTTTCGAGATAAAAAGGACGGGAAGAAGTAAAGACGAAACGTAAGGTTTCAAGATTGTATTGATGGCCAAAGGAGAGCAACATCCCTTTGGTCATCACTTGTTTTGCCTGTTCGGGTTTGCCACGAAAACCATGAATGACCCACGGCTGCGGTTCACGACCCTCTTGTCTGCAAGTCGCTTCAAGTTCACGACGAAGCATCAGCAGTTCGTCAAATGCCCTTACACAATGAATGAGCATCGGTTTCTGCAGCTCCTCTGCAAGAGCTATATGGGCACGGAATGCTTCCAGCTGTACAGACAATTCCACCCCCTTTACTTTGTCCAACCCACATTCCCCTATCGCCCACACATCGGTTCGTTGAGCCGCATCACGAATCGTTTTCACCTCATCTCGCCAATCTTCCGTCACCTTCCATGGGTGCAAACCTATCGAGAGTTTCACTTGTTCTGGATAGGAAGGCTGTATGTCTGCCACATCTACGTTCAGCAGACATGGCTCCTCATCTGTTATATAATAGGTGTGGAAGTTATACATGATTATGGTGTATAGTTGAGAGTGTATAGTTAGGGTTAGGGTTAAAGTTAAAGTTAGGGTTGGATTCTACCAATGGAATTTCTCTGGTACAGGGTCATAACCGCTGCCTCCCCAGGGATGGCACCGCAATATGCGCCGACAAGCCAGGTAGAAGCCCTTGAGAGGGCCATGTTTCTTGATGGCTTCGATGGCATAACTGGAGCACGTAGGGGTAAATCGACACGTTGGAGGGAACAGTGGCGAGATGCAGGCACGGTAGAAATATATGGGAAGGAGGAGAATATAGGAAAAAAGGGAGGAGAGCATTTTTTGAGAGTGTATAGTGTATAGTTTAGAGTTCAGAGTTAGGGTTAGGGTTAACGAATGTAGTCAGTCGTTCAGTAATCCTCACCAATGCTTTCTTCATGCTCTTGTTGACAGCATAGAACGTGGGTAAGGTATCGGTAATGCAGACAAAGGCCAATGCAAGCCGATAGTCTTTTCCTTCAAGAGCGTTCCAAAGGATGTGCTTATTGAGACGATAAGCTTCACGAATCAGCCGTTTCATACGGTTGCGGTCAACAGCATGGCGGAAGCGCTTCTTGGGCACTGACACCAAAATGGACACCAACGGCTTCCCCACCAGATTCCCATTCTTCTCATCATTCTCATCACTCCCATCACTCCCATTCTTCCCATCCTTCCTCATCTTCATATAAACAATTCGCAGGGGAAATGCCGCCATTGACGCATTTCCACCTGCAAAGAGTTTTTCTATAACGAGTTGGCTGGTGAGCCGCTCAGATTTCTTTAACTGACAATTGACTATCATTTCAGCGTTTTGGCGTATGCCTCGATGATGGCAGGCACCGAACGGAGTTCTGGCGTTGGCTGATAATCCACATGGATTCCAGCCTCTTCCGCAGCCTTGACGGTCTTCGTGCCCAAGCATGCCACCTTGATGTCCTTCTGTTTGAAATCAGGGAAGTTCTTGATGAGCGAGTGGATACCTTCAGGCGAGAAGAATACCAGCATATTATAGTCGAAAGCCTCATCGGGCGTGAAGTCGTTAGCTACCGTATAGTACATCACAGCCTCATCATGCTCCACACCCAGTTCATCCAGCATACGAGCCATATCATCTGTATGAGCTGATGACTGAGGCACGAAATAATTCTCGTTGTGATGCTTGGCGATGAATGGCATCAGGTCAGACAATAATCCCGTTTCGGGGAAGAAGTTCTTGCGTTTGCGATACTGCACATACTTCTGAATGTAGAGTGATACTTGTTCTGATACACAGAAATATTTCATGTCATCAGGGATATTCACGCGCAAATCCTTGCAAAGGGCAAAGAAATGGTCAATGGCATGACGTGACGTGAAGATAATAGCCGTATGTCCTGGAATGGACACCTTCTGCTGACGGAAATCCTTGGCAGACATCGGTTCTATTTTAATGAAAGGCCTGAATACGAGTTCTATGTTGTATTTCTGTGCCACCTCAAAATAGGGAGACTTCTCCGTTTGAGGTTTGGGTTGAGATACTAAGATCTTTGTTGCCATCAATATAATATATTATTGTCTAAATAATTGTCACAAAACCATACCGCTAAATGTCCTAAAACGAGGGTCGGTATCAATTCGACGGTGCAAAAGTACAAAAAAATTAGCATATAGCCATATTTCCTTGCCCTAAAGTTCAAATTCAACTTATAAAAGAGTAACAATTCGTACATAATCACTACCAAAATGGCACCTCCAATGACAAATTCATGACGAAGATAAGCGAAGACATCCAACAGTAAAAGGGGGTAAAATAGGAAGGCAGTCAAGGCGGTTATGAGCAGGTATCCTCTCATCCATCTTTGGTTCGAATCCGTATCGAAAAAAGTCCAATTGACCAACGCATACAGTCCAGCCTTCAGATAGACGAAAGCCAAGAAAACCACAAGCCCCACCGCAAACAGCCAATAAGGCACTCCGCTCGTAGAGATGAGGCAACTTCGTTCCAACTGATGATGGAGAAAGAAGCAAGAAAGGCTAAGCGCGCTGATGCAGGTGAGCAAGAATTCGTCAAGGACCTTTGTCAGACTGTTCTCCACATTCTCCTCTACAAACATACGTTGAGTCGTGAAGAAGTTCTTCGTTTGGAAGAGCAACGCAGTGCGGCTCCTGTACAGCACCAACGCAATGATGAAGAACAGGACAGCCATTCCAATTACCACATAATCATCGCCTCGCATCGTATAGGAGCATTCCTTCATCGGAACCTGATGGTCAGGCAACAAAATCCCCTGCTTCACCAGTTCCGACTGATGCAGAGCATTGGAATCGGATGTCATCCATATACTGTCGTTCATCTTTTATCTCTAAGCTATAAACCCTAACGTTAACCTTAACCTTAACCCTAACTATACACTCTAAACCCTAAACTCTAAACTATACACTCTAAACTCCAAAGAACCCCTCTCGAATCCTCTCCTGATACTTCTCGGTTTCTTCCCAAGGGAAGAGCGTCACCTCTATCTCTTTGTCACCCCAATAGCGGTTAGTGAACTTTTTAACCACCTTTTCCGTCTTACGGCCAAAATGCCCATACGAAGCCGTTTCCTGATAGATGGGTTTGCGCAAGTCGAAGCGTTCCTCAATGGCTTTGGGGCGCAAGTCAAATATTTCACCTATCTTGGTGGCTATCTCACCATCCGAAAGATGCACCTTCGATGTGCCATAGGTATTCACATAGATACTCACTGGTTGCGCCACACCAATGGCATAGCTCAACTGAACCAATATCTCATCTGCCACACCAGCCACCACCAAGTTCTTGGCGATATGACGTGCCGCATACGCAGCCGACCGGTCCACCTTGCTGGGGTCTTTGCCAGAGAAGGCACCACCACCATGTGCACCACGACCACCATACGTGTCCACGATAATCTTTCTACCCGTCAAGCCCGTGTCGCCATGAGGACCACCAATCACGAACTTGCCTGTCGGATTGACATGATAAGTAATACCCTCCTTAAAGAGAGCACTCACCTTCTCATTGTCCATCTCGGCAATCACCCTTGGGATAAGCACATGGATGACATCCTCCTTGATACGTGCCAGCATCTTCTCGTCGGCTTCCTCCTGCGTAAGTCCATTCTCCGCTGTCGGCACAATAAACTCGTCGTGTTGGGTGCTCACCACGATGGTATGCACGCGCTGAGGCTTGCCGTCCTC
>CADCQH010000014.1 GCA_902803605.1 uncultured Bacteroidales bacterium
GATGCCCTCATTCATGATGCGGCGAAAGAGGTTGATTTCATTCTTGTCAAAGTTCTTCCGCACCGACTCCACCTTCCATACATCACGAAAGAACTCTGCACGCAAGTTACCATTACGATACACAGCCTCCTTCATCACCTCCAGATGAGCAAAGATGAGTTGCACCAACTTCTCTTCTGGCGGAATGCTCTTACGAGCCACTTCCTCCATGCGCTCATACAGACGTTCCAATTCCGTCTGGATGACCGCCAGATAGATTTCCTCTTTACTATTAAAATAAGTGTAAAGCGTACGCCGTCCCTTGTTGGCTGCAACGGCAATATCGTTCATCGACGTGTCCTCAAATCCATTCTTTGCGAACAATTGACGAGCGACGTCCACCAAAAGTGCTCTTGTCTTCTGAACTGACATAAATGGAGATGTGTTTGATTTCGGGTGCAAAATTACTGAAAAAAACTGAAAACACAAAGTCTTTTGTGCACAACTTTTTCAGTAAAAAGAACAAGTTGCATATTCCCAGTCGGTTATGCAATGCACAAATAGTGTTAAATTATCCAAACAACTCCCGCAATGCCTCTTCCACCTTCCTGACAGGCACAATCTGTATCTTAAACTTCGTCTTGTCCAAACCATTCATGTTTGCCCGCGGAATGATGATTTTTCGGAAGCCCAATTTGTCAGCCTCTGCAATACGTTGCACAATGCGGCTCACAGGTCTCACTTCACCACTCAATCCCACTTCACCCGTAAAACAGATGTCTCTCGGAATGCCCGTATCGACATTGCTCGACAGTACAGCAGCAATCACACTCAAGTCGATGGCAGGGTCGGTCACACGGATTCCACCTGCAATGTTTAGGAACACATCCCGTTGGGGCAACTTGAAACCCACCCGTTTTTCCAAAACAGCCAGGAGCATATTCAGCCGTCGAAGGTCAAAACCTGTGGCAGAACGCTGAGGCGTTCCGTATGCCGCCGTACTTACCAAAGCCTGCGTCTCTATTAATAACGGACGCACACCCTCTATCGAACATGCCACAGCCACGCCACTCAGTTCCTCACCGTCCTTCACATCACTCAACAGCAATTCAGATGGATTCTCCACAGGGCGCAATCCATTGTGCACCATCTCATAAATGCCCAATTCGGCTGTCGAACCAAACCGATTCTTGATGGCTCTGACAATACGGTACATATAGTGCTGATCACCCTCAAACTGCAATACGGTATCCACCATATGCTCCAATATCTTTGGACCAGCAATTGTGCCCTCCTTATTGATGTGGCCAATCACGATGACGGGTGTATTCGTCTCCTTTGCGTACTTCAGCAACATGGCTGCACACTCACGAATCTGCGTTACACTGCCTGGCGATGACTCTACCGTTTCTGTTGCCATCGTCTGAATCGAATCAATCACCAACAAGTCAGGTTTTACTGTCTTCACGTGTTCAAACACCGTCTCAATCATCGCCTCACACACCACAAGGAGAGTTGATTGGTTCGTATTAGAATCTGATTTTGCGTTAGGATGAAGATTAGAATTGATTCTGTCTGCTCTCAATTTCAACTGCCTGGCACTTTCCTCACCACTTACGTACAGCACGGTCTTTCCCTTCAGCCGCATCACCGTTTGGAGAATGAGCGTCGATTTACCAATGCCCGGCTCACCCCCCAACAGCGTCATGCTCCCTGGCACCAATCCACCTCCTAACACACGGTTAAGTTCGCCATCTCCCATGTTGATGCGGGGCTCGTCCTCTGTCTCAATCTGTGACATGGAGATGGGACTGGACTTTGCCATTAGACTGAAATCCTCGCGCACTCCTTCTGTTGGTTTTGTCTTTCCCACCCGATATTCAGTGAACGTATTCCATTCTCCGCAAGCAGGACACTTCCCAATCCACTTCGGACTGTCATAACCACATGAACTACACACGTATGCTACCTTATCTTTCGCCATAATCATTCATTTTGACCACAAAGGTAAGAAAATCTCCGAACTCCTAACTCTTAACTCCCGATTTTTTTATACCTTTGCACACAAATAATCACTATCAATACAAAAGATGGCCGTACATCGCATTTTCCAAACTTTACTTTTTGCTCTATCCACCATGACCTGCTTGGGCGGCGAAATAAGTGAGCCAGATTCGGTTTGGAATGACTCCATCACAAGTGTTCGTACCCATCTTCAACGTCCTGATACATTGGCGCCTTACACTTGTGCCTTGCATTTCTTTGGCAAAAAGCCCAACGGAACACCTAAACTTCCAGGCTTGCAAGCGCTCGTCGAAGACATCGGCATTAATGTACTCGTGTTCGGTTATGATCGCTATATACAGAATCGAGTTTGGACACACATCACTAATGATGTACTCAAGGATAATCTTACTGGAGGTTGGGTGTGGGACAACGATAGTTTTTCAGGAAATCAATTCGCCCATCCGTTTCATGGTAGCATGTTTTACAATACGGCTCGTGAACATGGACTTTCCTATGGCGTTTCACTCCTCTATCCTGTGGTTGGTTCACTAACATGGGAACTCTTCTGCGAAACCAATCGTCCGGCCTTTAACGATCTTTTGTCCACAGGGATTGGTGGTGCTGCAATGGGTGAAGTCACCCATCGAATTTCTGATATATTCTTTGACAACACGAAACGGG
This sequence comes from uncultured Bacteroidales bacterium, assembly GCA_902803605.1. Lineage (GTDB taxonomy): Bacteria > Bacteroidota > Bacteroidia > Bacteroidales > Bacteroidaceae > Minthosoma. Next base: position 2,668 of record CADCQH010000014.1, read on the forward strand.
GAGGGCAGCGTGTCATTCGTGAGATCGTTGGTTCCTTTCTCAATCCTGTTCGTGGATTTCATCGTATGATATCGGGGGAGATGTTCCGTGTCAATCGTTTTAATCCAGGCAAAAAAGAGGAACCTATGCCTTACACGTTTCAAATAGGTATGGGCGACCGATACATGTATGATCGTGCCCCTGTTCATCCTCGAGCAGGCACACGCTTTTACGGACACGTTCCTTATCTTGATTTTCGATTCTCTTATGGTAACCATTTCAACCATCTTGACGAAGGTAAGAGTCCTCGTGCTTACGACTATTTGGGGCTTTATGCGCTCGTCAACATGGATTCAGATCACCCTACCATTGGTGAACTTGACATTCGTGGACGTATCGGTTCTTTGCAGCGTCAATTGCCTCACCAATGGAAATTCGACCTTGGTTTCTATCAGAACATCAAATACATTGACCATTATAGTAAAAATCATAACGAAGATCCTGGTAACCTTGCCATCATTTCTGAAGCATGCAGTTTTGGAGCAGGACTTTATATGGAACGGCAAGGGCACACCAGCACCCTCACTCACGACTTCATGCTTTCAGCAGTACCCTTAGGAGGAAGTACTGCAGATTATTATCCTTTCCGCCGTTACAACTTTGGTACAGGTGCCTCTATCCGTTATCGTTTTCAGTATGCGCTCAATCGTAGATTCTCTATAGGTGAAGACTTCTATTTCATGCGCCTCTTTATTTTGAAGGGTGAGACACCCGACAAACTTTCCATTTATACTAGTGATGAACATCGCTACTGGAAAGAAGTGGAAGACGGCATAGATGCATGGGGAGACAAAGGCGAACATAGCATCCTTCAAAACCGTCTTTATCTGAATGTTCACCTCTACCGCAATCTTCATTTCAACTTCCAGCATGAGTTCTATCTTCGTCACGGCAATTACCGCTACTATCCTTCCATTACAGGCAAGAGCCACGAATGGAAGATGGGCATTAACTACGCATTGTAAGAAAGACTATACGTTCTTTTCAATCTCATCAAGTGTTAGAAAGGATAGCCGACGGCGAGGTGGAATGCGACAGCATCCTTGAACTTACGGATGTTGTAATAGGAGGATTTGCCCGTGTCATAAGGAGCATGGATTCCTACGCCAAGGTCAAGACGTAGGATGAGGTAGTCGAAATCATAACGGATGCCAAAGCCCGTGCCGACAGCAAAGGAATTGAAAAAGCCACCCTCACCAAAGCGTCCCCCCTTGTGCAAGTCGTCACCATGCATGAGCCATACATTACCAGCATCAATGAAGAGGGCACCCTGAATTTCCTGAATGATGGGGAAACGATATTCCGCATTCAGTTCAAGTTTCATGTCACCCGACTGGTCAAGGTAGGTGCCTCGACCAGTTTTGTCATGATATCGGCCTGGTCCGATGCTGCGAACAGCAAAAGCACGTACACTATTGGCTCCACCTATGTAGAAGAGTTCGCTGTAGGGGGCATAGTTGGAGTTGCCATAAGTCCAGATTCCGCCTAACTGCACACGAGTGGCGATGGAGGTCTTGTCTGTAAGGTGAAAGGTATTTTTGAGGGTAAAAACAAACTTGAGGAATTGGGAGTATTGAGTCCAGAGAAGTTTTTTGTCCTTCTGATGGTAGTTAAAGCCAAGGAAGGCGTTGGTGAGGTTGAGCAAGTTACCAGACTCCTTGACAGTTCCTTCAAAGTGCATGGAATGTGGAATGCGGCTGTTCCATACATTGTCGTAGATGATGGAGTACTGCATGGCTGGAATGAACTGGTCACGCAGGGAAACGTAGAGGGCTGAGTTGTGAGTGACAATGGAGTCGAAACGTGCCGATGTCTCCTGCATCTTATTGTACGAGATTGTGATGGGTGAAAGTTCATGACTCCACGAACGTGAGGTCTGGAAACCATAAGTTGCCTCCGCGATGAAGGACATGAGGCGATAATAATTAGCCCGATTAAGTTGGTCAGCGCTGAGCCGGAATTTGGTGGAAGTGGGGTATTTGTAGAATCGCTTGTTAAGCCATGGAAAAGCAATCCAAGGATATGACAAAGAGACATCGGCTCCCAACTCGTAAGAGTCAATGCGCTTGGGTGCATTAAATTGGGTGCGTGTCTGCCATTCATAACTGCCTTTTAATCCTATAGAGAGGGTTTCGCCGTGTCGGAAGGCGTTGCGTTTGGAAAATGTGACGCCGAAATTGGGACCTATTTGCGCATTGGATTTCTGGGTGATGTTGAACTTGAGTTCAGTGTCGATAAGCTGATCCATCGTGAGTTCGAGACGCACGTCTAAGGTATCGTTGGCGGGGATATGGCCAGCCTCATATAAGGTGGGGTCTATGACAAATGAGTCGGCAACAAGGCTGTCTCTTGGTATGAAATTGAATTTGATACTGGAGAATATGTCCATGCTGCGTAGGTTGGCGAGTGTCTGGTCAACCTTCGATTGGTCAAAAAGACGACGATGCCAGAACTTGAAGTTCTTGAATAGCACACGAGGGGCGATGGGCATACGTTTACCCTGATAGGCAACCTTGATGCTGCGTTCCATGAGAGAATCATCAAAGGTATTCATCGTTCGGTTCTGACGGCGTGCACGTCCTTCCTCGCTGCGCATGTTTTGTCGAATATAAGCACTGATTTTGCCGAAGTGGTATTGCTGATTGGCTTTTTCTGGCATATCCAAATCGGGTGCCACAAGGAGGTTGACACGATAGGGTGTATTGATAGAGTCAGCAAAGAAACGCACATAGTCAGGACGGTAATAGTAGAAGCCGTTGTTGCGTAAGGCATCAACGATGCGTTCTTTCTCGTTGGTAAGGTTGAAGGTGGAGAACTGACTGCCACGACTGATGAAGGGCTTCTCGGGTGAGTTTTGTATCAGACTGTCTTGTTCTTCAGGGAAAGCATAGCGGATGCTGTCAAAGAGGTATGGTTGATTGAGCGTGACATCATAGGCAATCTTTTTCTTTTGAGGACGATGTTGATCGACCAGATGATAATCCACTTTACCCCTGAAGTAGCCATAGTTCTGAAGAAGGTTGGTCGCCACCTTCACACGGGTGTCGGGTGATACTTGCGAGATGGTGATGGGGGCAGAGGCGAAGGAGTTGAAGAGCCACTTGTTGAACCCTGTGCGTTGTTTGTCCGCAAGAGCGTTATAAGTCCAGAGTCCTATTTGGAAGGGGGTTCTCACATATGAACTACCCATCAAGGCACCATTGGGTGCATAGTCGAGGGCTGCTTCCACTTCGGCCAGTGCTTCTTCTTCAGCAGGTGTGCCCTCTTTATCATAGACCTTCACCTTGTCGATGCCCGTGTAGAGATATTCACCTTCGGGCAGGTTGGGAACGATTGAACATCCCACCAGCATGCCTACTATATATAATATAAATATGTGAATGCCGACTTTTCTCATTGTTCTTCCTGTTTCATCTCTTCAGATTCTGTGTCTGCTTGTTGAGTTGTACCACGTTCGTTGGTTCGTTCTCGATTTCTTTCTGGTATATTCTCATCTCGTTTCCTCCAAATGAGCAGGTCGGAGAGTTTATCGACCTTGCGCCGCAAGAGAACACCCACACCGTTTTTGTCGATTTCACCTTCGATGAGGTTGGAGAAGTCCTTCTCGTGGAAGAGACGGATATATTGTGTACCACCATTGTCGAGTCGCCATTCGAGGGAGACGTCATCGATGTAGGCACCAGACTCGTTGCGTTCAGTGTTGCCATCAGAACTTACCTTGCCCCCTATGACCACATTCAGACGGTCAGAGAAGAAACGGCGTGAGAACTTGAAGGAGTAGTCAGTACGCGTTGTACCGTCGTCACGTGTCATCTGCTCCATACCCACATTCACCTCCACCATCGTTTTCATCGCCTTGCCTGCAATATTGTTGATTTCGTTTTGGAGGAAAGCGTTGAGGGCATTGCCGGCTGTAAAGCCTTTTCTGTTACTGCCAGAGAGGTACATGCCTGTCGCCAACATACCCACAGCAAGTTTGTTCTTTTCTTCAGGTGAACAACTGGCAAGTTCATTCTGTACAGAGATGTCTTCTGGCGCTTCGATTGTGAACACCAGCATCAAATCGTTCAACGTATTGGTAATCTTCAGACCAGTATCGAAGGTGACGCTTCTGCTGGTTCCATCACTTTCGCCTACTGTGGCTTTCACGCGTTCTGTGGCTGCTATGCTGAGCGCTGGATTGTCAGGCTCGCCCATGAACTCGATGTAAGATCCAGGATGAATCGTGAACGTCTTGAGTGGAATGACAGGAAGAGTATATTTCATTTCACCCTCATTGATGGTGTAGCGTCCTTGCATGTTGAGTACACCTTCTGGGGTATAGGTCATCGTGATGGTGCCACCTCCTTGCACGTTGACATAACTTTGTTTGTCAGCAGAGAACTCGCCTCGTAGTTTGGCACCATCCTCGATGCTGAGGGAAAGGTTCATGTCGATACCCGTGAAAGAGGTCTTGGGTATGTCTTCCCGTGCTGGAGGTGGTGCACTGAAATCAACAAAGGTGACGATGTCTTCCAGACGGTCTGTCTGGTAGAGTGCCGTTTCCGACATGACGTAGGTGATGTCAGTGGTGGGTAGTATTCGTACAAGACCACGAATGGTCAAGTCTTTTGTGGAACCTATGACACGAGCAAGGAAGTCACCATACATTTTGCCATAAAGCAATGATCTCTTGGTGGGTTCCGCATCGATGAGTTTGAAGTTGCGGCCATTGAGCGAGAGGGACATGAAGATTTCGTCAAGGTCGGAGAAATCTACGTGCCCATTGAGCGTGAGTGGATTGCTGACATCAGAGCCAAAGAATTTGAAGGTGTTAAAATCGATGCGGCTATTGTTGATGACAATGCTGTCGTTGGACATGGCCAGGTCAATATTGTAAGGAGTCGAGAGCAGGTGTACATCTTTGGGTATCAAAGCGCCATTAAAGAGGAGAGCACTCATCGGTCCCGTTATCTTCATGCCACCTCCCATCGCACCTTTGAAACCAAATATTTGGTTGGGAATGAAGGGGGATAGCATCTCCATGGGAACATCTAAGAATGCGAGTTCTGCATCTAACGCTCCCTCACCCTCGGCATCATAAGTACCATCAAGTTGCAAGACTTCCTTTTCGTTATAGGCAACTGTGGCATCAATCACATGACCCGTGTCGCCCTGTGGCATATAGGTGAAGCGAGAAGCAAGGTCGCCCATCATCATGCCGTCGTAGGCAAAGCGTTCAGCATTCATGATGCCCTCGACCAGGAAGTTGTCGCCTTGATCGATGTAGGTGGCATCAACATTCAGCATACCACTTAAGGAGGGAAGTCCAGGCACGGGAACCACTTTCATCAATTCGCCAATGCTGATGTCGTTGGCAATCACATTGGCAATTTGTTTGCCAATATTGCTCTCATCAGCATACACTGCCACATAACTGCTGTCCGACAAGCACGTCAGACGTATATCAGCCATGATGGGCTTGTTGGGACGGGTGGTGATATAGTTGTCGCTATTGATGGAGAACTCCCTATAGGCTATAATTGGTTTTTCAGGATAAAGGTTGAAGTTGACACACGAATCAGTAGCAAATCCCTTTACGCCCAAGTCTATGCCTTTTTGGTCTTTCTTGTCGAAGTATGTAAGATGGGCATCCATTTCATTGGCTTTCAGATAGCCGTCCAGATAGGCACGGAAAGCAGGGAGTTTAGGTTGGTCGCTGCATTGCATTCCCACGTGATAGTCGAATTTCGTAGAGTCTTGGGCTAATGTGAAGAAGGCTGTGTCAACCCTCACGCTATCCTTTTTGAAAGCATATACATGTCCATCCCCCCTCAATCCGCTGAGAGGCGATGCTTGAATGTCGGCTGCAAATTCGTTGAAACGGATGCCATACATTTTCAGCACCTCAGACAGTGGGTTTTGATTCTTGGCTGTGACATGAAGGGTCAGGTCAGGCAGATAGGACTTGAGTACATCAAGATTCACCTCACGTTTTTTGAACTGATTGACGGTCTCCTTCTGAAGTTTCTCAATTTTGGGCAACAGATTGAAGAGGTTGTGAGGCGTGAAGAATGTGAAATCAAGATCGCCCGTTCGCACAATGGCTGACGTTGTATCTTTCAGTGCCTCAGCAAAGAGATAGAAGGCATCTGTGCTGATGCTGTCGCTGCCCATCCTGAGGTTCAGCACATCCACATGGGAATCCACACGGAAAAGTTTATCCATGTTGTAGGAGAACTGCATGTTGCCGTTGGCGCTGGCTGTCAGGATGTCCTCGCTAAAGCCCATGCTTTGTACATCTGCAAAAGGCAAATCGAGGTTGAGCACCCCCTCAATCCAATGACGTTTCAACGTTCCATCGAAAGTGAGGTCGGTTTGCACCTGGTCGTTATCTGCTGTCAGAGCCAACTGCAGGTTGCTTCCTTTCAGGGTGGCATCGGCATCGATATTGCTGAGGTCGATCTTGCCCATGTAGGCATTCGAAAGGTGAGCAGTGGCATCGAGTGTGGTGGAAGGAGAAAGGAAGTCAAAACCTCGTCCGTTCACCTTTGCCTGACCAGACAAGAGCGTTTGTTCATCCATTGGTGCATAGTGGTTCAGCACCAGATTGGAGAATGAGACATCTGCCCTGTATGCATCGGACGCCAACACATAACCACCCTCCAAATCGACAGTCGCACCATGCGCGTCTTTGGCTTTCAGTTTAGTTTTCAAGGATAGGTCGTTGGCTACATCCCATAGGACTGCACTACCGTCAATGACAGCCAGACCTGGCACTTTCAGATGCATTTGGCTCACATCAAGCTTCTCAAGATTGCCGTCTGCTTTCAGTTGCATTTCGATGGGGCGGACAGGCAATTCCTTGTTCAGCATTGTGCAGACATCCTTCGTGTCGGGTCCTCCCATGCGAGTGAAATAGATGATGTCGCCCTTTCCAACCTGTCCTTCGCCAATCAGCGAGAATGTGCCAGGGTTCTCATCATCGAAGGCGGTCATGTCCATCCGATAGGCCACGGTCAAATCGCTGTCAGCCGTCTTCATGTGGAGTTTGGGAACGCTCAGAGACGTCGAATCCATCTCCACTCGTCCCTGTGTTTCTGCTATCACCAAGCCCGACTTCTCGGTCCCTTTCAATTGACGGATATTCAGAGACATCCCTCCAGTAGTGCCGATGTATTCAAACGAATCGACCTCCATGCTGATGTCTCTGAACAGCATGTGGGAGGTGTCCAACTGACCCGTCAGATGAGGGTCCTTGCGATAGTCGAGGCTGGCTGTTGTACCATCCACTGTCAATAGGGGAACCCGATAGATTTCCTTGCCTAGGTCGATGTAGGCGTTGGCGTGGGCATTGGCAAAATGAGCCGAGACAAAAGTGCTGTCGATTTGTGGTGTGAGGAGAACGGTCGCCTTCACATTTTGGAATGACAGATTATCCACTTGGATTCTCCATTTCACGTCACTGGTGGTTGTGTCCTCTGGCACGGAATCGTTCAGCAGCACCATCAGGTCTGCATCCCTCAGCAGCGCCTTGTTAATCACGGCAAATTCTTCTTTGATGTCAGTGCTGTGACTATCAAGACTCAGTTCAGCGAGTTTTCCCTTCACCACACAGGCGTCAATCATTCCCTTCGTGTTCACTTGGGCATCATATAGGTAAATGCCATCCACTTCAGCCTTCCATTCCAACAGCGGTAATGCCTTCAGACTGATGTCCAGTTCACGGGCAGCCACGACTGTGTCCCCCTCTTGAATGGCCAATATGCCTCCCACGGAGAGGTCGAGCGGAAACTTTAGGTGGACGCTTTCCACCGTCACCTCCATCCCCATCTCTTCACTCAGAATTTCTGCAGCCTTGTCAACGGCGAATTTCTGTACGGGAGGATAATAAATCAGCACGAAAAGTAGCAGCAATAAGAAGATTGGAGTTAGCGCAATTCCTAAAAGGGCGCGCCAACTCCAACCAAAGAGCGTATACTTTCCGTACTTTTTCACATTACAGATTTGGATTGATCTTGTTCCACTCAGAGATTGGTGGAACGATGTTGAGCGTTACAAGCTCATCGCGCATCTTGCAGAGGTGCTCATAAGAAGCGTCCAACTTGGCCATCTCCTCAGCTGTACCGGTAGGCATCTTGTAGGTGCAGCCGTTTGTGTCGAGTGTGGTGTCCATTGCCATCATGATGTGGTTGTACTTCTCGTTGTTCACGTATGTACCAGCAGGCCAACGGAACTTCTCGCCACCCATCACAGAACGGATCATCTCTACCGAACAGAATGCAGGACTCTGCCATGAAGAACGTCCACGAAGTTCAATGATCTTCGCACCGCCCTTTGTCACATCCACCTTCAACTGTTCCCACTCTTCCTGAGTGCAGGCAGGAGTGCCGATGAGTTCGTTGAGCGGTTTGCCTGCCACCTTCACAGCGCTGCCAAACACAGCCATCTGCTCGCCGTGACCGCCGTATGTGGCGCAACCAGTCACCTCATACTGCTTCACGCCAAACTTCTTAGCCAAAGCTGACTGCAGACGAGTAGAGTCGAGGGCTGCGAGTGTGGTCACCTGGCCTGGCTTCAGACCAGAGTAGAGGAGTGTCACCAAACCTGTCAAGTCAGCAGGGTTGAAGATGACTGTCACATGCTTCACGTCTGGACAATAAGTCTTGATGTTCTGACCCAGTTCCTCAGCAATCTTACAGTTGCCAGCCAACAGGTCCTCACGGGTCATGCCTGCCTTACGGGGAGC
>CADCQH010000015.1 GCA_902803605.1 uncultured Bacteroidales bacterium
ACATAGCGGCTGTCGATGTAGGAGAATGGACGTGAGGTGGAGGCGAGTGGAAGGCTGTTGCTGCCATTGGTGGGTGTCCATGCATCCAGCACGGTGTTCAGCACATTATAGGAGTCGCCTGTCTCTTCCAGTCTTCTGCCTAAGGCATTGTAGAGCTTCGCACCGTGACTGCCTGCGAAGGTGAGGTTGAAGTCCCACTCACGCACTTGCAACTGAGAGGAGAAGCCATACGTAAGCTTGGGCTGTACGGAGCCGAGTATCACGCGGTCATTGCCGTCAATCCTTCCGTCATGGTTCGCATCGACAAACTTTGCATCGCCAGCCTGTGGTTCCAATCCGTTGATGGTCGGAAGTTTGCTGACATCCTCTCCGTTCTGCACGATGCCTGCAAACTGCAAGCCGTAGAAGGAGCCGAGTGCCTCGCCCTTGCGGAGTATCTGCTGACTGTCTGACCCTTGGATGATGTTGTTGGTTTTGCCCATGTCGGTGATTTTGTTGCGATTGTGGGCGAGGTTGGCTGAGGCTGTCCACAGAAGGTGGCGGTGCTTGAGAAGGGTACCGTTGACTGCCAGCTCGATGCCCTTGTTCTCGACATTGCCCACGTTTTGGAGTTGACTGCTCACACCATTGGCGAAGCCCATCGGAACATCAAGTAGAAGGTCAGAAGTCTTCTTGTAATAGAGGTCGAGCGTTACGTTGAACCGTCCGTTCCAGAGTCCGAGGTCGGCTCCAAAATTGTAGGAAGCGGTGGTTTCCCATTTCAGGTTATTGTTGGCTGTGTTGGCTTTGGCATATGAGGATGTGCCGCCATAGGAGCCAGTGCTGTAGGAGGTGCTGAAGGCGTAGTCCGGTATTTCCTGATTGCCCACAAGTCCGCCTGTCAGTCGCACCTTCAGGTAGTCAAGGTGTTTTGCATTTGCCAGGAAATCCTCTTTATCCACGTTCCAGGAGAGACCGAGTGATGGAAAATAGCCCCAACGATGGTTCTTGGCAAAGCGGCTGGATCTGTCGGCACGGAAAGTGGCTGTAGCATTGTAGCGGTCGAGCAGAGTGTAATTGACACGGGCAATGAGTGAGTTGAGTGTGCTTTCGCTGATGCCCGTCTGGGGCGTGTAGATGTCGGCACCGTCACCGAGATTGTACTGCTTCAGTGTCTCGTTGGTGAAGTGGTTGGTGCGGATACTGCTGTGGGTTGATGTGCTCGTCTGCTTGGTGTATCCTGCTAATGCGTCAATCTGATGGATGCCGAGTTCCTTGAAGTAGGATAATGTATATTCCTGCTGCCACACATCAGTCTGGCGGTTGCCCGTTCCACCGATGCCCTGTGTTGCCAGACCTAAGGAAGTGTAAGCACCTGAAAAGTAGTTCTGCGTGAGTTTCTCGCTGCTCAAGCCGAGGGTGGCTTTCAAGGTGAAGTCGCCCAATTTGTAACTTGTCCACACATTGCTGAGCAAGTAGTTGTTGATGTTCTCAGCCACACTTTCCTTGAGGTCATAGACGGGGTTGGAAGAGTGGTCGCCAATGGCGAAGTAGGCGTATTCGTAAGGGTTGTTGAAGTTATAGGAACCATCCTGATGATAGACAGGAATGACGGGCGGCACGAGCAATGCATAGACAAAGCTGTTGGTGATGCCAGCTGAGAAGGGTGACGAGTTGAATCTCTGTTCCTCTGTGGTGGTCAGGCCTTGTTGCTTGCTGCGTCCGTAGGTGGCGTTGATGCCGAACTTCAGGTTCTTCAGCAATTCCCACTCTGCATTGGTGTGGAAGTTGTAACGCTGAAATCCTGAGTTAAGCACGATGCCGTCCTGGTCAGTGTAGTTGGCAGAGAAGGCATAGCGGCTCTTGTCTGTGCTGCCATTGATGGAGAGCTCGTGTCCTTGCTGAACAGCGGTACGAAGCACGGCATCCTGCCAGTCGGTACCCTTGCCGAGTGCCTTGATTTGCTCATCTGTGTAGCCACCCTTATTGCTGAAGTAAGTCTTTTGGAATTGTGCCCATTCAGAGGCATTCAGCAGGTCGAGATGTTTACTTACATTGCTGATGCCGATGCTGTAGCCATAGGAGATGTGTGCCTTCTTTTCACCCAACTTTCCCTTCTTGGTAGTGATGAGGATGACACCATTCGCACCTCGTGAACCATAAATGGCTGTGGCGCTCACGTCCTTCAGCACCTCAATGCTTTCGATGTCGTTGGGGTTGATGGTGGCCAATGGGTTGAGGTTGCTTTCGATGGCTCCCAAACCCGTGCCGTTGGCAGAAGCGTCTTTGTAGTAGATGAAGCCATCGACCACATAGAGGGGTTCGTTGGAGGCATTGACAGAGTTGCCGCCACGGATGCGGATGCTGCTCTCGGCTCCAGGCTGACCGCTGGCTGCTGTGACGTTCAGACCTGCCACCTGACCGCTCAGGGCACCGTCGAGGGTGCTGGCAGTGCTGTTCTCAAACACGTCTGCCTTGACCGTCACCACCGAACCCGTCAGTTGGGTGCGGCTCTGTGTGCCGTAGCCCACCACCACCACGTCGTTGAGGTAACTGCGCTTCTCGGTGAGTTTCACGTTGATGTCCTCCTCATCGTCATAAACCGTCACGGTCTGAGGTTTATAGCCTGTGAAACTGATGGTCAACTTGACGGGCAGTGATTTCACGTCGATGGAGAAATGTCCGTCAAAGTCGGTCATCACACCCTTGCCATCGCCATATTTCACTGTCGCTCCGATGATGCTCTCTCCTGATGTGGCATCCGTGATGGTGCCCTGCACTGTTTGCGCCCAAGTCGCAAAAGTGGAAGCGACGGTCAGA
>CADCQH010000016.1 GCA_902803605.1 uncultured Bacteroidales bacterium
ACTCACTGACATTCATAACAACTTGGGGGGGATGTGCGCAAGCGCATCCCTCCTGCTTTCTGTATTGACCATTCAACTTGTCTGAGGGGAGTCAAAACGTGAAAGTGTGAAGGGCGTGGGAGACAAAAAACGGCCTCCATGACAGAGGCCGAGTATTGAACAATAAGGAACGCTTATTCAGAAATAAGGGACGCTTATTCAGAAATAAGGGACGCTTATCCAGAAATAAGGCACGCTTCAGCCTCACTTCCTCTTGCGCATCTTCTGGCGCCCACCCTCCTTTCTCTCACGCTTGGGGGCTTTGCCTGTATGCTTGGCACCCCGTTTCTGGGACTTCTGCGTGAAAGGTTCGTAGAAGACTGGAGTGGCAGTATAGAGGGATGATTCGTGGGAAACGAGTTCGTAGTCAAGCTGCTTGCGGAAGAGGTCGGCATGAGCCACACGGATGCGGATGGGGTCGCCCAAAGAAAAACGGTGGTGGGTCTGGCGCCCAACAAGGCAGAGGTTACGGTCATCGAAGTCGAAGGCCTCATCGCCCAAGAAACGCACAGGGATGAGTCCCTCACAATGGTTCTCGTCTATCTCAGCATAAACCCCAAATTCGTTCACGCCGCTGATGTGGGCATCGAACTCCTGCTCCAATTTGTCAGACATGAATTCCACTTGCTTATACTTGATGCTGGCACGTTCGGCGCTGGCTGCCAACTGCTCCATCTGGGAGGAGTGTTCACAGAGATTCTCGTATTTCTTTTGCGAGGCGCTTTCCCCACCCTGTTCGTAGCGGGTGAGCAGCCGATGCACCATCAGGTCTGGATAGCGACGGATGGGTGACGTAAAGTGAGTGTAGTACTTGAAGCCCAGACCGTAGTGACCGATATTAAAGGTGGAATAGACGGCCTTCTGCATGGCTCGGAGGGATGCCATCTCGATGAGGTTCTGCATTCGCTGTCCCTGCACGTCCCTGAGCAGTTTGTTCAGACTCTTCGCCACATCCTCCTTCTTGCCCTGGGTCGTGAGCTGATAGCCGAAACGGGATGCCATTGCGGCGAGGTTGTCAAGTTTGTTGATGTCTGGCATATCGTGAATACGGTAAGGCAGGGTCTTGGGCTTTTTCGCCAGTCCTATACTCTCAGCCACCGCCTTGTTGGCCAAGAGCATGAACTCCTCGACAAGTTTATTGGCGTCTTTGGCATGTTTGAAATAGACGCGGATGGGTTTGCCCTGCTCGTCAATCTCGAAGCGTGGTTCCTCGCGGTCGAAGTCTATGGAACCCTCTTGGAAGCGCTTGTCACGCAACTGATGTGCCATACGGTTGAGGGTGATGAGTTCGTTGGCATATTCGCCCTGCCGATGGTCTTCTGGCACAGGGGTGACAGGCACCTTCGTGGGGTCAATCGGCGTCAGGTTGTCACGGAAGGCATTGAGTTCCGTGTCAGGCAACACTTCCTGAGCCGGAATGGGCTGTGTGGGCTGCGCTTTCCCCTGACGGATGAGTTCACACTCTCGCGCCTCGCCGTTCTGTTCCAACAGGTATTGCACTTCCTCGTAGGTGTAACGACGGCAACTCTTGATGATCGTGTGCTTGATGCGTGAGTTGAGCACCTCAGCCTCTTCGTTCATCTCAAAAATGACGGAGAAGGTAAGTTTCTCCTCATTGGGACGGAGGGAACACAGCATGTTGCAGAGGTGTTCGGGCAGCATGGGAATGGTGCGATCAACCAGATAGATGGAGGTGGCACGCTGCTGTGCCTCCTTGTCGATGAGGGAACCTTCAAGCACATAGTGGCTCACGTCAGCGATGTGCACTCCCACTTCCCACAGTCCCTTCTTCAACGGTTTGATGGAGATGGCATCGTCGAAGTCCTTCGCATCACGTGGGTCAATGGTGATGGTGAAAGTGTCGCGGAAATCCTCACGCTGAGCAATTTCCTCTGGCGTGATGCCTGCATCAAGTTGGTTGGCTGCGGCTTCCACCTTCTCTGGATATTTGTAAGGCAAGCCATACTCAGCGAGGATGGCGTGCATCTCCGTATTGTTGTCGCCCTCCTTGCCCAACACGTCTATCACTTCTCCGATAGGGTTTCGCTCTTCACGTGGCCACCCCGTCACTTTCACCACCACTTTCTCCCCGTCCTTGGCACCATTCAGTTTGGCAACAGGGATGAGGATGTCACGCTGCAACAACCCTGTGGAGGTGACGAGAAAAGCCACACTATGCTGCACCTGCAAGGTACCGACAAAGGGTTTCTCGCTCCGTTTCAAAATCTCAATGACCTGTCCGTGCAGTTTCTGGCTGCCCCATTTCTTGGCATGAATGCTCACCTTCACACGGTCGCCCGGCAAGGCGTGGAAGGTATCCTCGTCATAAATGGAGATGCCCACGCCATCATCTGTGTCCACGAAGTTCAATCCACCGTTGGTACGTTTGAAAATGCCCTCCATCGTATGGGCATTCCCCCGATAGACGAGGTTGCCGTCATTGTTCTTGACGATTTCGCCGTCGTGGAGCATCTCATTCAGAATATCAACACAAAGCATCCTTAACGGGTGCTTCGTCAAGCCCATCTCACTAAACACGTTTTTCAGAGTTAGGGACCTTCCCTGGTTTCGACTTAGGTAGTCATTCAATTTTTCTGTCAATTCACGCTTATTGATGCTGGACTTCACCAGCCTTGATTCCTTCTTAGACATAGTTGCATTCTTTTAATATTTGGTTGCAAATATACATAAAAGAAGTGAAAAGTGAAGAGTTTCCACTTAAAATTCCTATCTTTGCAGTCAAATTGGATAAAATGAAGATACTGATTACAGGTGCAAGCGGTTTCATCGGCAGTTTTCTCTGTGAAGAAGGACTGAAGCAGGGAATGGAAACGTGGGCAGGCATGAGAGAACACTCCAGTCGCCGATGGTTGACGGACAAACGGTTGAAGTTTGCCACGCTTGACATGACTGATGCAGAACGGCTGCACGCTCAACTTACCGCATACAGACAGGAGGTGGGCAGATGGGATGTTATCGTCCATGCTGCCGGAGCGACAAAATGCCTGAAAAGGGAAGACTTCGACCTGCACAATTTCCAATGCACTCAGCATCTGGTCAACACACTAAAAGCATTGGATATGCTGCCAGACCAGTTCCTCTATGTGAGCAGCCTCAGCGTGTTGGGACCTATCCGTGAGCAACAGAACCCAGACGGCACCTACAACGATATGATGGCGAGCGATGAACCGATGCCCAACACGGCATACGGAGAAAGCAAGGTGAAGAGCGAGAATTTCCTGAAGGAGTCAGGGATACAATACACCATCTTTCGTCCTACAGGCGTCTATGGCCCTCGTGAGAAAGACTATTTCATGATGGCAAAGAGCATCAAGCAGCACATAGACTTTGCTGTGGGGTATCAGAAGCAAGTCATCACGTTTGTGTATGTTCGCGACTTGGTTGGAGCCATCTTTGCAGCCATCGGAAAGGGGGAGAAGGCCAACGGAAAGACCTATCTGGTCAGCGATGGGCACAACTACGACAGCCGTGCTTTCAGCAATCTCATCCAAAAGGAGTTGGACGTGAAGAACGTGCTGCACATCAAGGCACCTTTGTGGCTGCTATGGATCATCAGCGCCGTGGCAGAGGGATGCTCTAAACTGACACATCAAGCCAGCACCCTAAACGGCGACAAGTACCGCATCATGTGTCAACGCAACTGGCAATGCGACATCTCTCCACTGAAGGAGGACTTAGGGTTCGTCCCTGAATGGCCTCTGGAAAGAGGAGTGAAGGAGTGCATGACCTGGTATAAAGAAAACAAATGGATATGATGAACTATTTCAAGAAAGAATATGAGAAGGGACTTTGGAGCATGGAGATGCTTACGCTCATCTACATGCTGTTCACCACCGTCCTCATCGGCATCTACTGGAGCGGACTTGCCGACCCCATGAGCATGATTGTCACCCGATTGGTGATGCTGGTGGCAATTGGCATCATGTATGCCATCTACAGATGGCGTCCCTGCCGTGCCTTGCGCATTCTGAGAGTCATTCCACCCCTACTCGGTTTGATAGCCTGGTACCCTGAAACCTATGACTTCTGTTCCCAACTGCCCTACCTCGACCACGTCTTCGCAGGGATAGATCAGACACTCTTCGGATGCCAACCAGCCTTGGTGTTCAATACGGTGGTGACCAGTACATTCTGGAGCGAAGCCTTCAACATGGGCTACTATGCCTATTACTATATGATGGGGGCAACACTCATCTTCTACCTGCTGTGCCGCTATCAGGAGGCAGACAAGGCAGGATTCATCTTCCTCGCCTCCTTCTTCCTTTTTTACGTCATCTACGAGTTTCTACCTGTAGCAGGTCCTCAATACTACTTTAAAGCAGTAGGCGTGGAAGCTGCAGATACAGGCGTGTTCCCTGCCGTGGGCTATTACTTCCAAACCCATACGGAGATGCTGATGCCTGAAATCAAGGGCATCTTCAGTCAATTGGTACTGGGGGCGCAAGAGGTGGGCGAACGACCCACTGCCGCCTTCCCCAGCAGCCATGTGGGTATGAGCACTGTGACGATGCTACTGGCTTGGAAAGCCAAGAACAAGTGGCTCTTCTGGATAATGATGCCGCTATATCTATTGCTATGCTGTGCAACGGTCTATATCCAGGCACATTACCTCATCGACTCCATCTGCGGATTCTTTACGGCTGTGCTGTTCTTCGGGTTGACCAGTTGGCTCTACAATCGAATTCACAACCATAGAAACTATTGAGGCTATAGAAGCCATAGATACTAAAAACTATACCAATATGACCGTTCTTTATCAAAGTCCCATCTTTGGCCCTGTACGAAGTCGCCGACTTGGCACCTCTCTGGGTATCAACCTCTTGCCTGGTGACGGCAAGTGCTGTTCCTTTGACTGCATCTACTGTGAGTGCGGATTCAACAAGGACTTCGTGCCTGAGCAGAAGATGCCGACACAGGATGAGGTGCTGCGTGCCCTGCAATACCATCTCCGTAAGATGAAGGAAGAAGGGCCTACGCCAGACGTGCTGACCTTTGCCGGCAATGGTGAACCGACCCTCCATCCGCAGTTCCCTGAAATCATCGAAGGAGCCATTGCCTTACGTGACCGCTATTTTCCCAAAGCGAAGGTGAGCGTACTGACCAATGCCACCCAAATCCTGCGACAACCTGTGTTCGATGCCCTTTGCAAGGTGGACAACAACATCTGCAAGCTCGACACCATCTCTGCGGATTACATCAGCATGGTGGATCGTCCCAACGGCACCTACGAGGTAGAGAAGATCATTGCCCGTCTGAAAGAGTTTGGCAACCGCTGCATCATCCAGACGATGTTCATGCAAGGGAAGCACAAGGGAGAGTCGGTGGATAACACTGGGGATGCGTTTGTGCAGCCTTGGTTGAAGACCATCGGCGAAATACAGCCCCAAGAGGTGATGATTTATACGATTGATCGCGAAACACCTGCCCATGAACTGAAAAAGGCACCACGCGAAGTGCTGGACGCGATAGGTGAACGTGTGAAGGAAATGGGCATAGAATGTAAAGTGGCGTATTGAGCTTCGTGGGGAAACCACGAAGAACCAACAAGTTGAGGGTTAAAATCACGAAGATATGAAGAATTTGGTTTTCCTTACGGGTGCTGGAATGTCGGCAGAAAGCGGCATCAGCACATTCCGCGACAGCGGTGGCCTCTGGGAACAATATCCTGTGGAGGCAGTGGCAAGCATTCAGGGTTATGAACGTGACCCAGAACTGGTACAGAAATTCTATAACGAACGTCGTCAGCAGTTGAGCAGCGTGGTGCCCAACGAAGGGCACAAACTCGTGGCCAGTCTTGAGGATAAATTCAACGTGACAGTCATCACGCAGAACGTGGATGACCTGCATGAACGTGCTGGTTCCAAGAATATTATCCATCTGCATGGCGAACTGATGAAAGCCACCTCATCACGCAATCCCAACGACCCCAATTGCATCGTCACCCTGCCAGAAGACAATCCCATCATCCGCATGGGGGACAAGGCCAAGGATGGGAGCCAGTTGCGTCCATTTATCGTATGGTTTGGTGAGAGCGTGCCCATGATTGAACCAGCCATCAAGAAGGTGACAGAAGCCGACATTCTTGTGGTCATCGGCACATCGCTCAACGTCTATCCAGCAGCTGGACTTTTGAACTTCGCCAACGAGCGTTGCAAGATATACCTCATCGACCCTAAAGACGTGCCTTATGACCACACGTTAGGCATCCGCCACATCATGAAAGGAGCCAGCGAGGGAATGAAGGAACTGTGCGAACTGCTGAAGAGTGAAATGTGATTTTTCACTTTTCATCCTTCACTTTTCACTTTAATATACCCTAATATAGCATAAAATCCGTTAAAATAGGGCGTAACGCTTCGTCAATGCAAAAAATGTTCGTAATTTTGCACCGTTTTGTATATTGGCTTATTGCGAACAATGAAGAAAATAGATATAAAGCATACATTCAGGTGCATGGCTGCGCTGATGGTGACAACGGTCACTCTGATGGCTTGTATGAGCGACAACAAGATTGCAACGACACCAGAGTGCGCCATCACAGGCTTCTCTATCAACAGCATCACCTGTGATGTTCCGACGAAGAAGTATGATCAGCACGGAAACGCTACCGACACCATCGTATCGAAAACAATATTCGGTAGCCAAATATACTTCAACATTGACCAGCTGAATGGTCATATTTACACCGTCGATTCATTGCCTAAATGGGTGGATTTGAGCGAAGTCATCCCCAATACCACCTCATGGGGCGACGTGTACTACAAACTCCAAGACGATGACGAACTCTACTATCCTTTGTCATCGGGTTCCACCATCATCGATTTCAGAAAGACGGTGGAGTTGCTGTGCGCTTCAACTGACGGACTTTCCAAAAGAATCTACACGGTGGACATTTACCAGCACAAGTACAACATTGACACGCTGGAATGGAAAGCCATCACTTCAGACCTTACCATCACAGGTGCCAACAGGGCATTCCATGTAGATGGCAAAGTCTTTGTATTTGCCCAGAACGAGAGCCAACAGCCTGTCATGACCTTTGCCGAGGAAGATGATGCCACTACTTGGAGTGAACCTATCAGCATCCCTGTCGACAATAGTTCCATCGTGCTGTATGGCGATAACTTCTATGGCCTGGGAGATGATGGTTACATCTATCGCAGCGCACCTGAGCAACTGGGAAGCACTTGGGCTAAAGCCTCCGACCAGAAGGTAGAGCGCTTGCTGGCTGCTGATGCCTTCTACCTCTATGCCTATGACGGTACGGCTATCATCGGCTCATCCGACCTCAACACTTGGAAGGTGGAAGGAACGGAAGATCTGGACATGTTGCCAGAAACCTATGTGAACTACCAGGCTTACCCCTCACACACCAACAACAACCTGCAGATTGCTGTAATGACAGGAATATCAAGCCAAAACAGCGAGAACGGCGTGACATGGTACAAGAGCTCCACTGCAGATACCAGCATCGACCAACCATGGGCTTATATACAAGTAACACCTGACAATAAATACGGAATGCCCCACTTCGACCATGCCAGCGTAACCTACTACCAAGGTGGGTTGTATGCTATCGGAATAGAAGATGGTGCTTACCAGCAGCTGTACCGCTCGGACGACAACGGTATCACGTGGCACCCACAAGCAAAGAACTATCCTATGCCCAAGGATCTCGAACCCGCTAACGGTGTGGCCAGCATCGTGACTGTAGATAAGGAGCTTTGGATTATTCAGGAAAACGGCACTATATGGCAAGGCTCTATACTGTAATCGTCACCTGCTTGCTCGCCATTAGTGTTCAGGCGCAACAAGAATTGGAATATGCGCTGGAACTGGGTGCAATGGGCGGTCCGAGTTTCTATATGGGAGATGCCAACTTGAACGGATTCTATAAGGACGTGACGATGGCAGGCGGACTGATGGGACGATACAACATCAACCCACGCATGGCGCTGAAATTCGACATCGGATACGGAAGCGTGAAGGGTGATGCAAGTAAGGGGGCGAATAAATTTCCTGAGAAGAAAGACCAGAAATGGGACTTCAATAATTCGCTGCTTGACGTGGGCTGTCAGTATGAACTCCATTTCTGGGGGTACGGACGGGGAAACAGCTACAAGGGGCACAAACGGCTCACTCCCTACATCCAGATGGGTATGGGCTTCACCTACTGCAACAAGGCTTTGACCTTGAACATCCCTGTAGGCTTTGGTGTGAAATATAAAATCAAGCCACGCTTGAATGTGGGTCTTGACTGGTCCATGCGTTTCAGCCTGAGCGACAAGTTGGACGGCATCGAAGATCCCTACAAGATCAAGAGCGGAACGCTGAAGAACAAGGACAGCTATTCGTGGACAATGGTGTACATCTCCTACGACCTCTGTCCGAAATACAGAAAATGTGCTAACGATTAGAAGATTAAGATATGTACCAAGAACAAATAGATATGACTCGAGTGCCTCGCCACATTGCCATCATCATGGATGGTAACGGACGGTGGGCCAAGGCGCGCGGAAGAGAACGTACTTTCGGTCATCAGGAGGGCGTGGAACGTGTGAAGGAAATCATGACCGCAGCTGTCAATCTGGGCGTGGAATATCTGACACTCTATACATTCTCGACAGAGAATTGGAACCGTCCCGCTGACGAGGTGGCAGCATTGATGGCATTGCTGCTGAAGCATCTGGAGGAAGAACTTTTCATCAAGAAGAATGCACGTTTCCGTGTAATCGGCGATAAGAGCCGTCTGCCTCAGGCTGTACAGGACGTGTGCAACTATATGGAAGAGCGCACCAAGAACCACACCAAGACTTGCATGGTGCTGGCGCTCAGTTACTCTTCCAAATGGGAAATCACCAACGCAGTCCAGCAGATTGCACAAGAGGTGAAGGACGGCACAATGGCCGTGGAATCCATCAACGAAGAAACCATCAGCCAGCACCTTGCCACCAACTTCATGCCTGACCCAGAACTGATGATTCGTACAGGTGGTGAGGAACGTCTAAGCAATTATCTGTTGTGGCAATGCGCCTACTCAGAGTTTTATTTCACCGACCTCTATTGGCCTGACTTCACGGAAGATGAATTTCACAAGGCCATCGTGGATTATCAAAGCCGCCAACGCCGTTTTGGCAAGACTGGCGAACAAGTGACCGAGAACAAATAACGATATACATTATATAATATACATGAGGATTTTAAGATTCATCATACTCACATCCGTCTTTCTGCTGTCTTCATTAGCTACTGTCAAGGCACAAGTGCAGACTGCACCCAACATCACGTATGGGAAAGAGAAGACCTACGAGATTGGAGGAATCGCTGTTGAGGGAGTTCAAAACTACGATGACTATATACTCATCGGACTCTCAGGGCTCACCGTTGGTGAAATGATTACGGTACCAGGCGATGACATTACGGATGCCGTCAAGAGATACTGGAAGCAAGGGCTTTTCTCTGCTGTGAAGATTGAAGCAGATAGTATTGTGGACGATAAAATTTATCTGAAGATACAATTGGCCATGCGTCCACGTGTGTCGCAAATCAACATCAACGGCGTGAAGAAATCAGAGCACGATGACTTGCAGGAAAAAATGGGCATCGTGAAAGGCAACCAACTCACGCCCAACATGGTGGACAAAGCCAAAATCATCGTCAAGAGGTATTATGACGATAAAGGCTTCAAGAATGCAGAGGTAAACATCATGCAACGCGATGACATCTCCCAGCCTGGACAACTCATTGTCGATGTGAATATTGACAAGAAGGAGAAGGTAAAAGTCCATAAGATTCACATTACAGGTAATGACCACCTCGCCACCAAGAAGTTCCATGGCGGTTTCTTCTCGGGCGGTCTTTTGAAGAAGACCAACGAAAAGGGCTTCAAGAGTTTGTTCAAGGCCAAGAAATTTATTGCCGAGAAATTCGAGGAAGATAAAGAACGCGTCATTGAGAAGTACAACGAACTCGGTTATCGCGATGCCTACATCTATGCGGACAGCGTGGTCAATGTGGGTGAAAATCTGGTAGATGTCTTCCTCCACATCGATGAGGGCGACAAATATTATGTGCGCAAGATTGAATGGGTGGGCAACACGCTCTATAACACAGAAAACCTCAACCGGACACTGCAGTTGAAACGAGGCGATGTCTATAACAAGACCCTCATCCGGAAGCGTCTGTACAATGACGATACATCAGTAACGAAGAGTTACTTCAACCAGGGTTACGTGTTCAACGAAATCCGTGATGTGGAGATGGATGTTGATGGCGACTCCATTGACCTTGAAATCCGTATTAAGGAAGGAATACAGGCTGCCATCAACAAAATAAAGATTTATGGCAATACCCGTGTGTACGAAGAAGTGGTGAGACGTGAGTTCCTGCTCAAGCCTGGCGACCTCTTCAATATGGATGCCTATCAGGAAACGGCTATGCGCATTGCCCAAATGGGACATTTCGACCCTGAAAACCTCGACTTTAAGCCCGTGCCAGACCCAATCAACGGAACCGTGGATCTCAATCTCGGACTGGTGCCTAAAGCCAGCGACCAAATTGAGTTCTCTCTCGGATGGGGACAAACAGGCGTCATCGGTAAAGTGGGACTGAAATTCACAAACTTCTCCATGCGCAACCTCTTTGGCAAGAACCGCCTGCATCGAGGCATCTTCCCACAAGGTGATGCACAGGAACTGGAACTCAGCGCCTCTACCAACGGTTCTTACTACCAGTCGTACAGCATCTCCTTCCTTGACCCATGGTTCGGTCGCAAGCGTCCCAACCAGTTCTCTATCAGCGCCTTCTTCTCCCGTCAGACAGACATCAGCAGCAGTTATTACAACAGCAACTACTACAA
>CADCQH010000017.1 GCA_902803605.1 uncultured Bacteroidales bacterium
ACGATACAACATGAATGACTTTGCCACCTTGTAGTGACCTTCCCTCATCAACGCCTCTTCCACCTGGTTCTGAATATCCTCCACTTTAATATCATCCTTGATGTCCAGATGGCTGATGATCTTGGAGATGGTTCCAAGGTCAGCAGGTGCGTCCACACTCTCGAACGCCTTCACAATCGCGTTCATGATTTTGTCAAGTGAGAAACTGTCTTTCGAACCGTCTCTCTTGGTAATGGTAAAATTACTTATTTCCATTGTGTTTTTATAATAGAGATATGTTAATATGTTTAGTAAAATCGTACTTTTGGACAACTTTTTGCTTTTCTGAATTCAACTGATTCTCCACTTTACAATCAACAACCACCTATTTTTCAGTTGATTACATTTCTCTTCTCCCTCAAAAAGTTTTCCAAAACGGAAAACTTTTTCTCCTTCCCCTATCGGAAAGTTTCCCGTTTTGGTAAACTTTTTTCGAATGCAAAGATATAAAATTATCTCAACATCCAAAGAATAAAACATCCTTTTTTTTATAAAAACACACAAAAAAATCATTTTGACCCCTCCTTTTACCACCATTTGTATTTTACCCCCAGTTTTTGGGTCACTCGAACGCGTTTTTTCTGGAACGCGTTCTAAAACTTTTTACAACGGGACGGAAAAATATTTAGAACGCGATGGAAAAATAAGAGGGATATGAAAATGAAAAAGAAAAAAGCCGAGGAGGATTTGTTTGGATTGAAAGTTTTTCCTACCTTTGCACCCACATACACATTATTTATATATAAGTGGACATTACTAAACACCTATAAGCAAAACAACCTTATGAACAAACATTTTACTCACCTAATGGCCGCGCTATGCTGGCTGCTGCCACTGACGGCAGGGGCACAAGGCACTCAGTATGCGACCAACGGTCTGTCGAAGAATCCTGACAAGTTCCTTGGTAACATCACGACCGGATGGAATGGCATGGATGTGAATGGCCTCACATACTACAAACTTTGGAATCAGGTGACACCTGAGAACGCCTCAAAATGGGCTTCCGTGGAAGGAAACAGAGGTACTTACAACTGGAACTGCGACACACCGTTCAATTATGCCAAGAACAACAACTTCCCCTACAAATTCCACGCACTGGTTTGGGGTTCTCAATACCCTGACTGGTTCAACAACAGTTTGTCCATCACCGAACGGTTCAATGCTATTGAAAACTGGTTTACAAAAGTGAGGGGGCATTATTCCTCCCTTCCCATGATTGATGTGGTGAACGAGGCAGTCGGTATGCACCAACAAGGTAATCCATTGATGAAGGAGTCATTGGGTGGTGGCGGCAAGACCGGCTACGACTGGCTCATCAAGGCCTTCGAGATGGCTTATGAGCGTTTCCCAAATTCCATCCTCATCTACAATGACTACAACTCCATCCAGAATGATGTGGATAACTATCTCACATTGGTACAGGCCTTGCGCGATGCCGGTGCGCCTATCGATGCCTATGGAAATCAGGCGCACGATGTGAATAACATCAGCAGCACGAACTTGAGAAACGTGCTGAACAGGCAGCAAAACACACTGAAGATGCCTATGTTCATCACAGAATTGGACATTAACATCCAAAATAACACCCAGCAAAAGACGCAATACCAAAACGTCCTCCCCGTCATGTGGGAAGCCGACTATTGCGCAGGTATCACATTGTGGGGCTACATCTATGGTAGCACTTGGGTGGACCACTCAGGATTGTACAATGGCAGCACGCCACGCCCAGCAATGGACTACATCAAGGAATACATGGCGACAGAGAAGGCAAAGACTGCCAAGAGCCCCTACCCTGGCATGAAGAAGCGCGTAGGCGTATATATCAGACCTAAAGACTATAAGGTGGCAAAGGGTGACGTGTTGCCCATCAAGGTGCGTACGCACATCACTACTGACGCCAAGAAGGAGAAATCAGACATCGCCATCGAGAAGGTGGAATTGTATGTCGGTTCGCTCAACACCTCAAATGGAACATTCACAGGCAATCTCATCAACACTATGACTGAGGAACCTTACATCACAGAGTATGCTGTGCCCACCACCTCGACAGGAATCAAAACCCTCAAGGCAACCGTCTATACCAACGACGGCAACAAGTATGACCGTTATGCACGCTTTGAAGTCCTCAGTTCAACAGTGAAACGTGAGCCTTTCAATGAGAAGCCATTTGAACTGCCTGGCACCATCAACTGTGCAGAATACGACAAGGGCGCATCAGGCGTGTCTTACTACAACGGTGTGGGACGCAGTGCCACAACTGCGACCAAGAACGATGGCTGGATGGAATACACGGTCGATGTGAAAGAACCTGGCATATACTCTTTTGATGCAGAAATTGCAGCTGCCTCAAAGGGCGGCGTGTTCCACTTGTCAGAGTACGGCTTTGATGACCTGACCTACTACTCTGACTTCGTCGAGGTGCCGGCAACGGGCAGTAACAGCACCTACTAGAAACTGCATGGTGTCCTCAAGAAGGAATTGACGGCTGGCCGCCATGTCATCTGTCTGAACACTGACAAGGGTGGCTTCTACATCAAGAGCCTCACCTTCCAGCCATACAAGAAGAACACCAACATTAGAGTTTCCGTTTCTTCCGTCAGTTCCACAAGCGTCTCAGTCGGAGAGAAGGCTACCGTCAACCTGACAGCATCAGTGACCAACAGCACCATCGCCAATGTGAAGGTATATGCCAATGACATGCTGATAGGGACGCTGACGGAAGCACCTTATACACTGGAATATGTACCAGAAGCATTTGGCGAATATACCATCACAGCCATCGCCACAGACGCAGATGGGAAAGAGAACAAGTCAACGGTGACAAAGAAACTGAAGGTGAAGGGACTTCGCTCACCATACACAGGTACACCTATCGCTCTGCCTGGCACAGTCGAGGCCGAAAACTTCGATAAGGGCGGAGAAGAGATCACCTATCACGACTCCAACACAGAAGGCGAAGGCAATGGCAATTCCTATCGTTCTGATCATGGAGGCGTGGACATCAAGAGCGTCAGCGGCGTAGGACACACCATTGGCTACACACATGCAGGCGAATGGCTTGAATACACGGTTGACGTAAAAGAAGCAGGCATTTACGAATACGATGCTTACGTGTCTTCTGGAACGACTGGCTCTGCCTTCAAAATGCAGTTAGAAACCAACGATGTTTACAAGGAACTGAGCGAAACCATCAATGTGCCAAAGACTGGTGACGGAAGTTGGAACAATTATGTCCCCATACATGGTCGGACCCTCATTTCTCTCTCTGAGGGCCAGCACATCCTTCGCATCAATGCCACGGGTGAAAGCGGTGATATCGACAAGGTTGTTTTCAACCATATCGTGGTGAACAACAGCCTCAACCTCACCGTTAGTTCAAATCCGACAGCAGCCACCGTCAACGAGTATGTCACACTGAAGGCTAACTCCACTGCTGCCAACATCCAAAGTGTCAAGTTCTATGTGGACAACCGTTTCATTGGACAAGCAACTGAAGCACCTTTCGAAGTCCAATACAAACCTACAGCCAAAGGAACATACAATGTCACCGCTGAAGCAATCACTACAGACGGAAAGATATCAAAAGTGGTGAAGTACAGCCTAAAGGCCAACAACAAACGTTCGCCATATAGGACAACACCTATCGCTATCCCAGGCATCATCCAAGCCGAAAACTTCGACAAGGGCGGTGAGGGGCTCTCCTTCCATGACGCCAACTCTGATGGCGAAGGCGATAACCAGTCTTATCGTTCTGACGCAGAAGGGATGGATATCGTGAAGGGAAACAATGGAGCAGCACTTGGTTACACGGCTGCGAATGAATGGACTGAATACACCGTCAACGTCAAGACGGCAGGCAAGTACTCCTTCAAGGCAACCGTCTCGTCTGGTGTCACAAATTCAGGCTTCAGCATTGGTTTGGTGAAGAATGGTAGCGTGACCACTATCGGCAGAGTGAGCGTGCCACAGACGGGCAACAACAGTTGGGACACGTATAGGGTTGTAAGCGGTGACATCACCAGAGAGTTGGAACCTGGCGAGCAGATTCTTCGTTTCACCATTACAGGAGCCAACTGCAACATTGACAAGGTCGAACTTGTCTGCGTGGAGCCGAATGCCATCACAGACCTCACCAATGATCAGCAGTCTGCTCCAGCCAATGGCAAGAAAGTCTATGAGAACGGACAACTCGTCATCTACCTCAACGGCAAGCGCTACAATGCCCTTGGCGTGGAACTGAAATAACTAACTACACATTATATATATACAAGAAACGCCCGGCACGTTGTGTGTCGGGCGTCACTTTGTATGATGGGCTGAGAATTTGATATTTCATCGTTTTATTTCACCGTTTCCTCACAGCACGACGGCGTTTGGGCTTGGGCTCAGGACGACGATGCAATTTTGTGTGTACACGCCAGCCGAAGAAGGCACGCGCTTGCCATTGGGTGTCGCGCAAGGCAAAGTCGCTGTCCTTACCACTCTTGGAGTGCTGCACCACAGAGGTGAGGCCGATAAAATAACGATCCCATGAGTAAATGGCACCAAGACGACCGACAATGAAGAAATTGATACGACCGCCATCCATCTTATTCACCTCATCTTTCCCCTCTCCATCGGTCGTATGGAGTTTATAATTCTGCCATACCATGATGCTGGGCTGAGCAGTCGCATGGATGAGCCAATGCTTGCCTGCCACAAGGTTATAGCCATAGCCACCACCAATAGAGAAGGATTTCATGTCAATGCGGTTGAGCGAGGAAGCGAAGTCGTGGTCAGGGTCCAGATTATCGCCTATCTTGATGCGGCCAGTGTTGAAGCCTGCCTGTACCAAAAAACTACCTGCCGAACGCTTCTGCACCCAAGTACTGTTGAACACAGCAGGCAAGGAGAACTTTTTGCCGTTGAAGACATAGTAGCCCGTCAATGCGAAGAGTCGCATATTGGTATTGGCAAGTTTATGGGAATGCGCATCCAAACTGGTGCGACCATGAAAGGCATCCACTTTCTCGAAAGTGAGGTCGAAGCCAAAGGTGTTGCTGTAGTAGTTGATGGCAGACATCATGTCTGAGATATCACTCAGTATCTTGCTGGGCGAGAAGGAGAAAGAAGCGGAGATGCCTCGATAGTTCGCCATGATGCCAAGTGTCACCTTGGGGTCTGCAGACAGATAGTAGTTTCCCTTATTTCCTGCCATATCGACTGCACGAATATGCATGAAGTCGCCAAACACATCCGTCTTGGCACGGAAAGTCCACGTCTCCTGCGGACGTGCCACATAGAAGGTGTCGGTCGTGATTTTGGCGTTCCTCACATCGAGGACACTATCAGCCTTAATCATCGCCTCTTCCACCTTGGGTTTCAACGAATCGATTTTCTCCTGAATGTTCTGAATAAATTGCTCCTTCTTCTCCTGCAGACGTTCGCGCAATGTCGTCTTGGTGGTGTCGGTGTCTGTACTATCAGCAGCAAACGTTAGCACATTCTTCCCTTCCGCCACGCCACACGCCATCAGCGTGAGCATGATGATAAGTGCGTACTTCATAATCGAGATAGGTGTTTTATGTTCAAGATTGTTTTTATTGCAGATCTTCTAAGCCAAGCACATATCCAGCATTTCTTTCAAGTAGGCCTTCATGTCCTTGTCCATGTGCTGACCGATGAATACAAGTTTCTGCATACGGTCGCCATAGGTTTCATCCCAGTCAGCACGGACACGAGGTTCTGCTGCCATGAGGCGTTCAAGCTGATCTTTGGGCATAGTGGCATACCACTGGCCACAGTTTTTCAGGGAGAACTGTTTGCCTGCCTGCTCGAAGAGGTAGCAGATGTCCTCCTCACCCTTGAACCAGCAAATGCCCTTAGCACGAATGATGTTCTTGGGCCAAAGACGCGCCACAAAATCATCGAACATGCCGAGTTTCATAGGACGACGAGCAAAATAGACGTAGGTGCCGATACCGTATTCTTCAGCTTCACCCTCGTCATGATGATGGTGGTGATGATGATGATGTTCGTGCTCATCATCTTCTTCTTCATCATCGTGGTCGTGGTGATGATGCTCATCGTCTTCCTCGTCATCGTCGTCGTGATGTTCCCCTTCGACAGCTTCAATCCATGCAGCTGACGTGGCGACCTTATCAAAGTCGAAGAGGTTCGTATTGAGGATCTTGTCGAAATCAACATCGCCATAGTTGCATTCGATAATCTCGGCCTTGGGTTGAAGGGCACGCACGATTTGCTTGATGCGTTCAAGTTCCTGAGGTTCCACCTCAGCAGCCTTGTTGAGAAGAACAATATTGCAGAACTCTATTTGCTGGATGACAAGGTTCTCGATATCTTCTTCAGCGATGTCAGGTTTCTGGAGAGAGGCACCAGAACCAAATTCGTCCTTCATGCGAAGAGCATCGACCACTGTGACGATGCAGTCGAGACGTGGCAGACCATTTGCCCAGTACTTAGGTTCCATCGTAGGGATGGAGCAGATGGTTTGGGCGATGGGGGCAGGTTCACAGATGCCAGACGCCTCAATGACGATATAGTCGAAACGCTGCATCTTCATGATGTCTGTAAGTTGCTCGACAAGATCCATCTTCAGCGTGCAGCAGATGCAGCCATTCTGGAGCGCCACGAGCGAATCATCTTTCTGGTCAACAATACCACCCTGCTGAATGAGGTCGGCATCGATGTTCACTTCACCTATATCGTTCACGATGACGGCAAAGCGGATGCCTTTCTGGTTGCTGAGTATGCGGTTGAGCAGCGTGGTCTTACCGCTGCCAAGATAACCTGTCAATAACAATACTGGAGTTTCTTTAAGTGCCATATCTTTCTATTTTCTATTTCACATTCACTTCGACGGAACCATTCTTCTTTTTGGCCGTCAGTTTCACTTTACGCAGTTCATTCTTCTTATGGTTGAAGATGAGTTCGCTGTCAAAGGGCTGTCCACCTATCCGCGTTTCAAAGTGAACATGCTCCGTGGTGGCATTACCTGTCTTGCCTTCGAGGGCAATCACATCGCCTGGTTTCACCTTGTCACCCTGCTTGGCGAGGTTTTTGGAATTATGGGCATAACGTGTTTCCAAACCCGTCGGATGGCTGATGAATACCACATTGCCATAGCCGCTCATCTGACCAGAGAAAGTGACTGTTCCCTTGAAAGCTGCCCGAACTTTGTCCTTTGCCTTTGTCTTGATGTCAGTTCCCTTATGGTTGGGACGCTTGCCACCAAAAGGACTGATAACCTTAGCATCATCCAATGGACTGTGCCAGTCTTTCGACTTCATCTTCTTGAAGTTGATGACCACTTCGTCAGTATCCTTAAAAGGGTCTTCAGTGGCAAGCACTGTGGTCTGTCTCTTTGATGGCTTCGTGGCTTTCTTCGAAGAGAAGCAACCAACGAGCAGCAATGAGGCGACTGCCAGCAGAATGACGGGAAATCTTGTCTTCATGTGTCGGACTCTCCTTTCTGACTGCAAAGTTACGAAAAAATTTCATTATCTGACAAATAACTCCTAACTTTGCAGCCACAAAAAGCATAAAGAACCCAAAGAACAGAAAAATGAACAGATTAGTTTTGACATTATTGGTGCTCTTCGCCACACTGACGATGAGTGCACAGGATGAAATTTTCCAGGAGTACAGTGAGATGGGCGACATGAACACTACTTACGTCACGAAGAACATGTTGTCACGTATCCCCCTCGACCAGTTTGACGTACCAGGCCTTTCACAAATGGTTCAGCGCATCGAGAGCATGCAGATTCTCGTGTCGCGTGGTGATAAGGCAGGCAAGAAGTTGGGGACAAAATTACCTGGACAACTGTCTGGAAAAGGTTTCAAGACAGTCCTCTCCACCAAGAAAGATGGTCGAGACCTGACGGTGATGCAATCAAAGAACGACCCCAGCCGTGTGGTGATGGTGATGTATCAGAAACCGCAAGCGATTGCCGTCAACATGCAGGGTGACTTCACCAACATCGAAGCCGACCTGGAGGCCATCAAAGATCAGAAATAATAGCGGACGCCACCAGAGAGTTTCACGAGAATGTCGAAGGGTTCATCAAACTTGATCCCTTCGAATTTATCGTCCGTAAAGGTGGTCATCAGTTCGAAGTCAGCAGACAGTTTCTGGCTGAAGCGGTAGTCGAACATCAAGCCAAGACGACCTGCTATACCCACGTGTGTCCCACGATGTCTTACACGAGACTCGAAGGTAGCGGCACCCGTTCGCTTGCCATCCACGACATAGAACTGGCCACTGCCAGGATTCTCTGGGTCGATGGGTGTCTGTTCCAGCGAATTGAGCGCACCAGGATCCTTGAGCGATTTATTGCCTGACATCAACATTCCCACACCCACAATGGCGTGTACGTGCAGCGGATAGAACTTGTTGGTGAGCGCCACGCCCGTCACATCAAACATAGCGTCAGCATATAGTTCCATCGCCGTAAAGCGGAAGAAACCATTGTCGGTATAGAGGGGGATATCATTATACTGCTGTTCACCTGCTTCATTCGTGCCAGCAGGCTCCTTTCTGACCATCTGGGGACCGTGCCAAGCCTGATCCACCGTCTCATAGTCCACACGGTTCTTCACATTGTGGACACCCAAACCGACACGAGCGCCAAACTTTCGGTCAAAGTATTTACCTGCATACACTTCAAGACCCAAACCTATCGCATCAGAAAAATAGCGGAATGGAGGGTGATCTGTGATGTTATCTCCCACGCAGAGGTTGGCAGAGAGGTTTCCACCTGCAAACCATTTGCGGTTCCATGTGTGCAGTTTCGTCTGGTTCTTCACCCAGCGGAGCGAGTCAGTGGCTGTGCGGCCAATCCGACCCTCACGCTTTTCCTGCGACTTCTCCTTCATGCGCTTCTGCTCTTCCACCAATTTCAGGAATTCTTCCGTTGGCATCGAGTTCGTGCTCGTTCTGGCACCAGATCTCTTCGTTGCATTCTTTCTGGCTTCTTCTGCTCGTTTGGCAGCCTCTTCGGCATTCTTACGAGCCTCAGCAGCGCGTGCCTCAGCAGCGCGTGCCTCTTCGGCTGCCTTCTGCACAGCCTCCAAATCCTGTGCATGAACCGGCATCAAGAATGCTGTCAGCAATGCGATAATTAATGTCTTTTTCATATAAATAATGTACGCGTACGTTATGTTACTCTTGAATTCTTTGCTTGCAGATGTTCATGAGCAAGCCGATACAAAGGTACGTATTTTTATGCTTTCTTAAAACAATTTCACAAAAAAAAGAGAAAAAGCACCTTAATCCATAAAAAAACACACATTTTTTGACTATTAATTCACGATTTGTTTGTACCTTTGCACAAGATTCGTGTGAAAATCTTCAAAGAAAGGCGACAGAATGAAGCAATAGGTACTTGTCTTACGCTGTCAGAGCACGAAGCGCAGGTCTAACCTGCCTGTATGGCGACATACAACATAAGTTAAGTTGAATATCATTCGTTTGAATACAATTAACAAAAAGTATAACAATCAAAAACAATGAATG
>CADCQH010000018.1 GCA_902803605.1 uncultured Bacteroidales bacterium
CGATAGGCAGTCTGAGCAAGATGCTTCTTGTGGTATTCAATCAGCCGATGCAGGAGGGTTTCGTCTGTATCAATGCGTAGCAGCAACTCCTCCTGACTCTCCATATAATTATATCCATAAGCCCCATTCTCTCCAGCATGGAAAACGGACCAACCCAGGAAATCTACACTCTTGTCATCATTGACATATAACTCCATGGCAAAATCGAGCACCTTGTCTGCATGGAACTTATCTACCACAAAACCACCCTGCGAAGAAAGGAAACCCTGCAAACGATGCTCCGTATTGGCATCAAAACCAGATGACACAAACACACCTCTGCCAGAAGAAGACCAAGGGGACTTGAAGATTAGTTGAGGGTTGAGAGTTGAGAGGTTAAGGTTAAGGTTAAGGTTAGGGTTAGGGTCAGGGTTATCGTTAAGGTTATCACACCACCTCATCTCGCTCCCCAACAACCTCTCATCCTTCATCTCTGCCAGCAAATCCTTGATATATCCACAGGCAAACTCCCGACTCGACAGCCTCCTGACCTCTTCGAGCCACTCATCCGACGGCAACAGTTCCTCCGCCACTCCCATCTGCCTGTAGCGCTGCTTCGTGGCAAGGCTCCACCCCCAAGGGCCTGCAAAGCGGGTGCCCTCCCACACCTGTGCCAAGCCTGCCAAGTCTGCCTCCATCTGCTGGATGCGCTTGGGAGGCAGGTACTGACGCACGTTCGCAGCCAGAGCCATATCGTTGGAACAATTAAAGATGCTTGGTGGTTTCATGGTACAAAGGTAGCGAAAACTGAACACTGTACAAAATAAAACCGCCTTTATTTTGATTGTTGAACCAACGGAATACTGAGTACGGAAACAATAATACAAGTGCATCCCTTGGAGGTTTTGACTTTATTCATTTCACAAAACCTCGGCTTTCCACAAAATTTCTAAAGTTTAGAATTTATTTTTGAAACTTTAGAATCATTTTTTGCAACTTTCAAATAATTTTTCTAAAGTTGAGAAATTCGAAAGACACGAAGGAAAAAGGGAAGAAGATACGCTTTTAATCTTTCAACGGCATCTTCGCCCATTGGGGCCAATCAGCGGTATATTGTTACCTATATAATAAATAATGTAACACGAATGCAAAGCCCTTTGCCATAAAAGCCGTACCTTTGTACCCATATTCTATAACAATACACAAAGAGACCTATGTTGAAGAAATTACTATCTATCACAATGGCAACGGCGGCACTCACATTCCATTCAAGCCCTGTTGCCGCCCAAAGCCAGATTTATCCGCAGCACTTCGACCTCAGCGAGGTGACGCTGCTCAATGGTCCGATGAAGACCATGATGGAAATCAACGACAAACTCCTGCTGGAGTATGACGCCGACCGTCTGATGACTCCGTTCATCCGTCAGGCAGGACTCTCCAAAGACCCCTCCTCCAAGTATAACGGATGGGAGGAGCAGCACCCCAACTTCCGCAACTGGGGCGGCGATGCAGGTTTCGACCTCAGCGGCCACGTGGGCGGCCACTATGTCAGCGCCCTCGCCCTGGCCTACGCAGCCACCAACGATGCCGACATGAAGGCCAAGATGAAGGAGAAACTGGACTACTGCCTCAACATCATGAAGGACTGCCAGGATGCCTACAAGAACGACACGAAGGGTCTGAAGGGATTCATCGGCGGACAGCCCCTCAACCACATCTGGACAGGGCTCTATGAAGGCGACATCACGCAGTTCCGTCGTTCGGGCGGCTGGGTGCCTTTCTATTGCCAGCACAAGGTGTTGGCAGGCCTGCGCGACGCCTACCTCTACACGGGAAGCCCACTGGCCAAGGAACTCTTCCGCGGACTGAGCGACTGGAGCGTCAACGTGGTGAGCAACCTGTCAGACGAACTGATGCAGCAGGTGCTCGGCTCTGAACACGGTGGCATGAACGAGACGCTCGTAGATGCCTACACCATCTTTGGCGACAAGAAATATCTGGACGCAGCCAAGAAGTACAGCCACCGCTCGATGATTGACGGCATGAAGACCTTCAACCCCACCTTCCTCGACGGAAAGCACGCCAACACACAGGTGCCCAAGTACATCGGCTTCGAACGTGCATGGCAGGAGGACAAGACCCTGACCGACTATCGCAGCGCCGTGCTGAATTTCTGGAACGACGTGGCACAGAACCGTACCGTCTGCATCGGAGGCAACTCCATCAGCGAGCACTTCCAAAACCACCAGAACGGACATTTATACATTAATAATATGGAGGGGCCTGAGTCCTGCAACTCTAACAACATGCTGAAACTCACAGAAGACCTCTTCGATGACACCCACGATGCAAAGTACGCCGACTTCTACGAGGCAACGATGTGGAACCACATCATGTCCACCCAAGACCCCAAGACTGGCGGCTATGTCTATTTCACATCACTCCGACCCCTCTCCTACCGCATCTACTCGCAGGTGAACCAGGGCATGTGGTGCTGTGTCGGCACAGGCATGGAGAACCACAGCAAATACGGCCACTTCATCTACACCCACAGCGTCAACAACGACACCCTCTACGTGAACCTCTTCACAGCCAGCGAGCTGAAATCAAAGAAATTCGGCATCCGTCAGGAAACCGCATTCCCCTACGAGCAGAGAACCAAACTGACCATCACCAAGGGCGGCAAG
>CADCQH010000019.1 GCA_902803605.1 uncultured Bacteroidales bacterium
CGACTTTTCGCCCGTTGAGATGGCGAAGCGTAATTATATTTTCAACACCATCAAGGAGGTGTATGCGTTGTATGGCTTCCAGCAGATAGAGACGCCGGCGATGGAGAACCTCTCGACACTGATGGGCAAGTATGGCGAGGAGGGCGACAAACTGCTTTTCAAGATACTGAACTCGGGCGACTTCCTGCATGGGATGACCCCAGACGAGGTGGCGACGACGAGCACGGGCAAGCTGGCGGCGAAGTTCTGCGAGAAGGGCTTGCGCTATGACCTGACAGTGCCCTTCGCCCGCTATGTGGTGCAGCACAGGGAGGAACTGGCGCTGCCCTTCAAGCGCTATCAGATTCAGCCGGTGTGGCGTGCCGACCGTCCGCAGAAGGGGAGGTACAGGGAGTTCTACCAGTGCGACGCCGATGTGGTGGGAAGTGACTCGTTGCTGAACGAGGTGGAGCTGATGCAGATTATCGACACGGTGTTCACACGCTTTGGCGTCAGGGTCTGCATCAAAATGAATAACCGCAAGATTCTGACGGGCATTGCCGAGATGATCGGACAGGCTGAGAAGATTGTGGACATCACGGTGGCGATGGATAAACTGGACAAAATCGGACTCGATGCCGTGAACGCCGAGTTGGCAGAGGATGGCATCCCTGCTGATGCCATCGCGAAACTGCAGCCCATCATTCAGCTGAGTGGCTCGAATGAGGAGAAACTGACGACGATGAGGCAGGTGCTGAAGGATTCGGAAACGGGTCTGAAGGGTGTGGAGGAAATGGAGTACATCCTCGCCAAACTGGGCGGGCTGAACAATCAGGTGGAACTGGACCTGACCCTGGCTCGTGGCTTGAATTACTATACGGGCGCCATCTTTGAGGTGAAGGCATTGGATGTGGAGATAGGCTCCATCACGGGCGGCGGCCGCTATGACAACCTGACGGGCATCTTCGGTATGCCAGGCTTGAGCGGCGTAGGCATCTCATTTGGCGCAGACCGTATCTTCGACGTACTGAACCAGCTGGATCTGTATCCGAAGGAAGCCGTGGGTGGCACTCAGGTGCTGTTCGTGAACTTTGGCGAGGCCGAGACAGACTATTGCCTGCCCGTGCTGGCTCAAGTGCGTCGGGCAGGCATCAACGCGGAGATGTTCCCCGATACAGTGAAGATGAAGAAGCAGATGAGTTATGCGAATGCGAAGGGCATCCCATTCGTGGTGATGGCTGGCGAGACGGAGATGAAGGAGGGCGTTATGGCGCTCAAGAATATGGTGACCGGCGAACAGCGTGTAGTGAAGGCCGAGGAACTGGTCGCGAATATCCAGGCTTAAGAGTTAAGAAGAAACCAAGCGACGAAAGACGAAACAGCTTTGTACAAAAGCTTGGCACCCCGTTTCAGGGGCTTCTGCGTGAAAGGTTCGTAGAAAGTTGGAGCACTTGTACGAAGACTTATACAAAAACAAAACGTTTGCTATCGCATTTGTGCATCCTGCCGTTTGGCACACAAATGCGTTAGCAAACTTTCCTTTAAAGAGATAGTTCCGAATGAATCCGTTCCAGATGGATTATACGGCTCCCTTGGCAGCCTGCAGGTTAATCTGCGTGGTGACGCTGCTGAGAAGCTTCTCCATGATGATAGGCTTGTTGATGAAGTCGTTTGCACCCAATTGGAAACCCTTGGAAATGTCCTGCTCTGAGTTGAGGGCAGAGAGGATGATGATGGGCAGGTCCTTGGTGTTTTCGTCAGCACGGAGGCGGCGAATGACTTCAAAACCATCGATGCCTGGCATCATGAGGTCGAGCAACACAAGGGTTGGTTTCTTCTGTGCAATGGCATCGAGAGCAGCCTGTCCACCATTAGCTGTGCGAATTTCAAAGGTGTACTGTGAGAGCATCTTCTTGATGAGAAGGATGTTCAATGGAACGTCATCGACAACGAGAATGGATAGACTTTCAACGTCGATTCCAGGTGTGATGTAATTGTTCATATCGGTATATTTTTGAGTTTTTATTAGTTTTATTTCATGTTTTTACATATCCTCAATCTCGTCCTCGACGGGCTTGGTGGCAACGGGTTCAGATGAACTGCCGCTGCTGGCCGTGTCATCGGGTGTGGGAGAGATGTAATCCATTTCCTTGATGAAGTCGTTGACTGTGGATTGGTTCCCCTGCAGCTTCATGTAATTGTAACAGATGGTCTCGCCTGGCTTGAGGATTGGTACGGCTGCCCGAAGCGTCTCCGACATCATGACCTGGAAATTGATGATTTCCTCTTCCGTGTCAATGCCCTTGTGCTCACGAATGACAGAGCCGACGTAAGTGATGTTGTTTGCTGCCGACACTTTGTTGTTGGGGAAGTAGAGGCAGACGAGCTCAATTTCTTCTGGTCGGATGGGCATGGTTTCGCCTTCTTCGTTGAGAATCCAGATTTTTCCGACGAGCAAGTCGCCATCGATGTTACCTGAGAACTTCTGTTCAGCCAAGAGGCGGATGCGGCTAACGAAGCGGTTGTACTCAATGTAATTGTCGTAGAACTCTGTGTAGATCGTAAATCCGATGTTGGGCGAGATGATGCTCTGCTTTCCTTCGGACGTAATCTCATAGATGTTGACGTCTTGTGGTATGAGATCCTCCACATCGTGCAGTTCGTGGCAGCTGGTGCAGAGGGTTTGTGTCTTGGGTTCGATGAACGTGTTGCCACAGGTGTTGCAGGTGTGGATAACCGCCGGACGGTCATAGTCCATACCGATGTGGCGCAGTATCTTGTGACACTTGGGGCAACGCAATTGTCCGCCGAAATTGTAGGTGTGTTCTGGTGACACGTTGGCGCAACGGAAGTGGTGGATGACCTCCTCTGTCTGCACGGATGACTGTCCACACTTGGGACAAGTCTTGATGTAGAGCAGGTGAGAGTGTAGGCATGAGGGACATAGATACACCTTGTTGACGAACTTGCTGACACGGAAGAGTCCCTTCTCTGTCATCGACTGCAAGAAAACAAAATAGTCGGAAAGTTCGTACTGTCCCAAGCGGTAGAAGAGGTCGAACACTGGGATGGCGTAGCCTGTGGATGCAGTCACATCAAGTTTGGGTTCGAGCACGCTCTTCTTGCGCGAGATGAGGTAACGTGTCAGGCGAATGAAGAACTGGTTGGAAGATATGATGGGATCTTCCGTAGCCGCCAAACCTATTAAAGTATTATAGTTGATGATGTTTTCAATGGTGGTGAGCACATCCATGTCGTTCAAGTTGTCGGCATAACCGTCAATGATCTCATCGTAGCTGCCCATCTTCCCCTTGAGGGACGCAGAAACGAAGAGCGGCTTGTAGCAGCACTTGGTGGATGTGATCGGGTTGATGCTGTTGAGGATGGTTTTGGTTTCTTCAACAGAACTGTTGGCAATGAACACGACATCAAAAAGATACTCTGGAAAGTCAGGGCTCTCATCGAGTGCAAAGGGGTTGTCGAGCAGGAGCACCCGTCTGTCACCGTCATTGTTTTGGATAGTTATCATATGTCTTTGTGCGACTTAGTGAATATTGTTCAGTTTCATGCCGTTTGTAGCACCTTCCCGTCAGGGTTTTGGTTAGGGTACATCAGTCAAGTTGCAAATTTATAATAATTTTTTCTAAAAAAAGCGTTTCGTCTCTTTTTTTTTAGAAAAATGTTGTTTTTTCTTACTTTTGAATGCTAAAATAGGGATGTTTAGTCCAAATACCCTGCTTTCTTGAGTTCTTTGGCTGCCAAGTCGCACTCATTCCACCATGCCTGTCCGAAGCGTCGGATGAGGGGTTCTTTGAGAAACTGATAGAGGGGTAATTGAAGCTGCTTACCCAAGTCACGGGCTGGTTGACAGATGTTCCATTTATGTACATTGACAGCGGTCACGCCCCCCACTGTGGAGAGGCGGACGGGATAGAGGGCGCAGGAGATGGGTTTCTGCCAATGGAAACGACCGGAGCGGAAGGCTGAGTCGATGGCGCAGAAGGCACATCCGCCTTCGTGCTTGACGAAGACACAGTCCTTACCATGAATGATCTGTGTGACCAACTCTCCATCTTTGTCGGGATAGACGACGCCTTCGGACTCGATTTGTTGTTGGGACTCGGACGGCAATTCGTCATGCACCACCTCGTATGCCTCTTCGAGAAGTCCCACTTCTTCCATCGTGACAGGCGCCCCGGCATCTCCCTCGATGCAGCAGGCTCCGTGGCATTTTGACAGGTCACAGCAGAAAAACACCTTGAAGAGGTCGAGTGAAACGAGGGTGTTGAGAATCTCAAGCATAAGGATGGGGGTTTAATAAGAGGAATGTAGCAGCATACGGCATTTCGCTTCGTCTGCCGACAACTGGTGCTGCAAGTCATCCAATGTGGCAAACTCCTGCTCTTTGCGGAGGTGTTGCAGCAGTTCGACCGTCAAGGTCTGGTTGTAGAGGTTTCCATCATAATCGAAGATGTGGACCTCGATGCTGCGTTGACGTCCGTTATGAAGGGTGGGACGTGTGCCGATGTTGAGCATGCCGTAGAGGGGTGAGGGTTTAGGGTTTAGAGTTGAGGGCTGAGAGTTGAGGGCCGAGGACGGAGGGTTGAGGGCGGAGAGTTGGCATCTCACCAGATAGGCTCCGTTTTCTGGAATGAGTTTGCAGGCGTCCACTTGCAGGTTGGCGGTGGGATAGCCGAGTTTCCGACCATTCTGGAAGCCCAGCACCACCTCGCCCTGCAGATGGTAGTGATAGCCTAAAAGGGTATTGGCCGTATTGACATCGCCATTGAGCAAGGCCTGGCGGATGGCTGTGGAAGAGATTCTTTGTTCGGACGCGAGTTCTTCACATCCGATCACCTCGATGCCCTGCTCCTGCCCATAGCGCCGATAGTCGTCAAAGCCCTTGCGGTCATGGCCGAAATGATTGTCATAGCCCATCAGCAGCACCTGCACATTGAGCTGCCCCTTGAGGATGGTACGCATGAATTCCCGGGCACTCATCTGAGCCAGTTCCTGGGTGAAGTCCAATAGCGCCACCTTGTCTATGCCTGTCTGCTGAAGGAGTGTCGTCTTTTCTTCCGCGGTGGAAAGCAGCTGGACATTGCGTGCCGGTACTTGGTGGAGTACCTGCGAGGGATGATTGGAAAAGGTCAGCACTACGGCGTCAAGTCCTCGTTCCCTGGCATGACGGACTACCTGCTGGGCAACGAACTGATGGCCCCGATGCACACCATCGAAGGTGCCAATCGTTGCCACACAAGGTCTTGCTGTCGTGTCCTTACCAATGATTTGCATAGTTTATTTGCAGAGATGGCAGTCTTCGCATTTGTCGAGTTCACCACGAAAACGCTTCTCCACCTTCACGTAGAGTTTCTGACGCAGGGGTTCGAGTTGAATCTGGTCGATGACCTGTCCCATGAAGGCGTTCTTGAGCAGGGTCCGTGCCTCTGCCTCCGGAATGCCTCGCTGACGCATATAGAAGAGGGCGGACTCGTCCATGACGCCCACCGTCGAGCCGTGTGCGCACTTCACGTCGTCAGCATATATCTCCAGCATGGGCTGGGTGTACATACGGGCGTCGGAAGAAGCACAGAGGTTGGCGTTCGTCTCCTGCGAGGTCGTCTTCTGAGCGTCTTTCTCGACAAGAATCTTCCCGGCGAATGCTCCCACAGCCTTGTCGTCCACCACGTATTTATAGAGTTCGTTGGAAGTGCAGTCGGGCACTTCATGCCGGATGAGCGTGTTGTTGTCGATGCGCTGATTGCCGCCGCCGATGGCACAGCCGTTCAGCGTCACCTCCGAGTTCTCGCCCCGCAGATAGACATCACAGAGATTGCGGGTCTGCCCATTGAAGAGGGTGATGCTGTTGTGCTTGACGGAGCAGTCGCGCCCCTCCTGGATATAGACATTCGAGAAGCGCGAGCAGAGCGGCGTGGTTTCCTCAATCTCGTAGAGGTCGAGACGGGCATTGTCGTGGCAATAGACCTCAATGACCTGGGTGGTGAGGAAGCGCTGCTTGTCGGTGGCATGGTCGTTGATGATGACGGTGGCGTCAGCCCCCTGCTCCATCACGATGAGGATGCGTCTGTTCATCATCGTGGCGGCTGTCCCCCTGAGCCAGTTGTCAACCACGATGGGGTCTTCCACACGTTGGTTCCTGGGCACATGGACCAGCAGGGCGTCGTGCACCAAGGCCGTGTTGAGTGCCGTGATGGCATCGGTCTTGTCCGCCACCTGATGGTAGTAGGGAGTCACGTCGATGGGTGCCTCCTTTATATTATATATATATGTGGAAGGCTTGACCGTGAGGGGCGAGAGGGAGATGCCGTAGTTGGGGGCAAAGGCGGCATCCACGTCGGTGTATTTGTAGCGCTCGTTCTTTCGAGTGGGGAAACCACTCGACACGAACGCCTCGAAGGCCTCGTCGCGCACGGCGTTCATCACCGCACAGCTCTTGCCCTTGATGAGGTCGGAAGCCTCGCGGTATAGTTCTATGTACTGCTGCTCGCTCGTCATGCCAGTTCTTCTTTTATCCAGTCAAAACCTTGCTCCTCAATCTGCAGGGCCAGTCCGGCCGTGCCCGTCTTGACAATCCGTCCGTCGATGAGGACGTGGACGAAGTCGGGACGGATGTAGTCGAGCAGTCGCTGGTAGTGGGTGATGACGATGGCGGAGGTCTCCTGTGTGCGGAGCTTGTTGAAGCCTTCCGCCACGATGCGGAGGGCATCCACGTCGAGTCCCGAGTCCGTCTCGTCGAGGATGCAGAACGTGGGTTCGAGCATCGCCATCTGGAAAATCTCGTTGCGCTTGCGCTCACCGCCCGAGAATCCCTCGTTGACCGAGCGGTTCATCAGCTTCTGGTCAATCTCCACCAGCTTCCGCTTCTCACGCATCAGCTTGAGGAAGTCCGTCGACTTGAGCGGCTCCCTGCCCAGCGCCTCGCGACGGGCATTGACGGCGGCGCGCATGAAGTTGGTCATGCTCACGCCCGGGATTTCGATGGGGGCCTGGAACGACATGAAGATGCCGGCATGGGCACGCTCCTCCGGACTCATCGCCAGCAGGTCCTGCCCGTTGAACGTGATGCTGCCCTCCGTCACCTCATA
Organism: uncultured Bacteroidales bacterium; assembly: GCA_902803605.1. Taxonomy (GTDB): domain Bacteria; phylum Bacteroidota; class Bacteroidia; order Bacteroidales; family Bacteroidaceae; genus Minthosoma. The sequence continues at coordinate 7,086 of CADCQH010000019.1, forward strand.
GTTCGGATTGCCCACAATCACGTTGCTCAGCGTCGACTTGCCCGCACCGTTAGTGCCCATCAGGGCATGAATCTCACCGTCGTTGATGGTCAGATTGACGCCCTTGAGTATTTCTTTTTCGCCGACTTTGGCGTGGATATTTTTTATTTCTAACATAGTCCTAAAATTGACACGAAGTATGAGTTGATAACTTATACGAGGTAAAAGGTGATGGTTTGTACGAGGTAAAAGGTGGTAGTTTGTACGAGGTAAAAACTTTTTGACCCCTATCCGACCGTTCCTTCGAGGGAGACGCTGAGGAGCTTCTGTGCCTCGACGGCGAACTCCATGGGGAGCTTGTTGAGCACGTCCTTGGCATAGCCGTTGACGATGAGACCGACAGCCTCCTCGGTGGA
>CADCQH010000020.1 GCA_902803605.1 uncultured Bacteroidales bacterium
CAGAAGGGAAATGCAACGGCCATCATCAGCAAACGAGTGGCAGATGCCGACACCTCCCACCGTGTTGCCCACCATCCCCTGCTTGCCACCACGCACGGTGCCGCTCGACGAGCACGACACATCGTACTTCGCCGACTCGGCTAATATCCGCAGCTTCTCCAAGGTGTTTTCTGTCAGCATACACTCTGTCTCTGTTGGCCTTATTCCACGACGTATGCCTTGAGGATTCGGACCTCCTTCAGAGGCACTTCCTGCGCGTTGGTCTTAATCTTCTGGATGGTCTCCACCACTTTCATACCTTCCACCACCTCGCCAAACACGGTATATTCATTATCCAACCAGGGTGCGCCACCGTGAATGCTGTAACTGCGGCGCAAATCGGTGGGATAGGTGATGGGCGGGTTTTCGGATGCCTCCCATTTGGCCTCATCCAACAGTTTCTCCAACAAGTTGCTCACGCCGTCCCTGTCACGTGCTTGACGCAAGGCTTCCAGCTTCTCCTTGTTGGCCAGCTGCTTCTTCACATAGAGGGCTTCGGCGTCACGCTGCAACATCGCCTGTTCAAAGGCATCCATATCAGCATCCTGGCACACCCTGCCCGTCACGATATAGAACTGGAACTTGTCGCTGGCACGTTCGGGGTTCACATCATCCCCGTCCCTTGCAGCAGCCAAGGCACCACGCTTGTTGAAGTGCTTGGGCCAGACAATCTCCGCAGGAATCCGCTCCGTGATGGTATCACCCTCTGGCGACATCTTCACCTGATAACCCTCAGGACGAGTCTTCGGGTCGCCCGTCTGTATCATGAAGTCACGAATCACACGATGGAAGGTCACACCGGTGTACATTCCATCTTGCACATTCTTCACGAAATTGTCACGATGACCAGGGGTGTCATCATACAACTTCACACGAATCACTCCCGCTGTGGTTTCCAGCACAACCTCTGTCTCCTTACTCCCGTCTGTGCATCCCATGCACACAAGGCAGCAAGCCCACAGCAATATAACAAAAACTTTTTTCATAATCTCATCTCCTATTGTTATCGGAGACAAAGGTACGAATAAGTGAGAGAAATACAAAATAAAAAACTCGTTTTTATTTTTATTTCCGAACGAGAGTACCTTGGGCGAAGCCAACGGTACGAATAAGTGAGCACAAAATAAAGGAAAAACTTAGGTTTTTACTTTTTTTGTCGAGCGAGAGTACCTTGGGCGAAGCCAACGGTACGAATAAGTGAGAGAAAAAAACAAAAAAACACCTTTTTTATTTTGTATTGTCTAAAATTTACACTACCTTTGCACCCGATTTACGAGAATCGGGAAGTAGCGCAGTTGGTTAGCGTACGCGTCTGGGGGGCGCGTGGTCGCCAGTTCGAGTCTGGTCTTCCCGACCAATCGACAGAAAAGAGTGGTCAATGCCACTCTTTTTTGTTTTCTCTATTGATTTCCCCAAGAACGGTTATGGCACAGCCGTTTTTTCACAGGGGTTATTCCTTGGGGGTCAGATAACGGAAATTATTGCGGATGATGGCTTGGACCAGTTCAGCACCTCGGGTCGGGTACCCATTGCTGCGGTCAACACCTGCAAAGTCCATGAGAATGATGCCGGTGGGACCTGCTGAATGGGTGGAGAGATAATCGAGAAAAGCCTTATGGGTATGGGTGGCATTGTCTCGATAGCCATTGCTGAGGGATATTCTACGTCCGAAAAGGTTTTCCACCTTCGAATAGGCAGAGGCGAAATTGAGCACCCAGACGATGTCCTGCGGGTCAGTATAATTCATGCGTGTACTACTATCCAACATCTGGGTGATGGCTTTGACCTTGGATGCCACGCCGCCAGCATGATGGGTGGAGGAATAATCCTGCACATAGAACCTTCCCCTTGCCCCATGAGGTCCCAGAAGGATTCCTGCCGTTTGTCGCTGCCAATTCAGACCGCCCGTCCATCTCCGGAAAATGCCGCCGATGGGAGCGTCGCTGTAGTGGTCGCGACTGAGGATGAGGATTTTTCCCCGAATGTCACTGACCTTGAGGTCGGGACGATAATCAACGAGGAAGCGTTTGAATCGGCTTTCCCTGAGCAGTTGCTGAATGCGCTCGTCATACACGCCCTTCACCTTGTCTCCATCGGCTGCGTGAAGCAGGTGGATGATGACAAACTCGGAAGGATGGGCATGGAGCGAATCACAAAGGAGTTGCAGAGCACGGTCAAAGCGCATCTTGGTAGGTATGACACCATGATGAATGTTGATGTATTCCTTGTAAACGCTGGGACGGAGGTCGAAAGCACGCACCCCAACACTCCATTGCTGGCTGATGTTGAGGTCTTGGGTACGAGCATAACGATTGCCAAACATACCTAAGAATCCGCTGAATCCATCACCCGTTGCCGCATCGTGAGCACCAGGAATGGAAACCGCTGCCACATAAGCATCGTCAGGGAGGCGACGCATCCAGTCTTCAGCATGAAGCGTTGAAACCGTACAGAGAAATACTAAAAGAATGGCAAGGTGTTTCATGATTCACAAGATGCCGATGATGTCGCTAAGGGCATGCACTTCGTGGGTGACGGGTTCTGGGGCAGGATAATCGGGGAAGCGATTGAAGAAGATTGTGTCGAGCCCTGCCCTTTTGGCGCCAAGGATGTCGGTGTTGAAGTTGTCGCCAATCATGAGGGTGGTCTCCTTGGGGGCTTGGGACACCCTGAAGGCATAGTCGAAGAAGAGGGGCGAGGGTTTGTTGGCTCCTGCATCCTCGCTGAGGATGATGGTCGTGAAATAGTCGAAGAGTCCGCAGGAGCGGAGTTTCTTGTACTGCACCTCGTGAAAACCGTTGCTGCACATATGCATCCGATAGCCCTTTCCTCGCAGGTAATCCATCAGTTCCTGGGCACCATCGACAAGACCAGACTTCTCTGCACAGAACGAGAGGAACGTGTCGCTGGCTTTGAGGCAATACTCTTTAGTGGGAAGAAGACCCTCCCCAAGGCTGAGAGGATGACGAAAACGCTCGACGATGAGGTAATCACGGTCTATTTCTCCCTGAGCATACTGTCTCCACAGACGGATGTTGGTGCTCCAATAGTCGTCGTAGAAGATGCTGGGGTCGGAGAAGTATTGTTCGAGATGCAGGTACTCATACAATTCACCCAGGGCGATGACTGCATTGCCGTGGGTGTCGTAGAGAGTGTCGTCGAAGTCGATGAAAAGGTCGGTATAGCGCATGGTCAATAGAGCGCATTATCACGAAAGCGCATTATTTGAAAATGGCATTGAAGCACTTGTCCGCTGCCCCTGCATTGGCATTGATGTAACTGCCTGCTGCTTCACCAGCCTTGCGGAGCGCTTCAGAATCGTTGATGAAGTTGTCCATGAGGGTCGCGAAGGAGGGGGCATCCTGATACTCGAACGAACCACCACAAGCCTTGAGTGCCTGTGCCTCGCGGAACTTCTGATTGTTGGGGCCAAAGATGACGGGGATGCCATACACAGCGGCTTCGGGCACATTGTGGATGCCTACGCCAAAGCCACCTCCGACAAGCGCCACCTTACCATAGCGGTAGATGGACGAGAGTTTGCCAAAGCAGTTGACAATCAGCGCACCAATCTCCTTGTCCGTAGGAGAACATTCTCCCTGTTCTAAAGAAGTGTATCTTACTGATGAGATTCCTGCATTTTCCAACAGTTGCTCGATGTCCCTCAGATGGCTCTCGCTGATGACGTGAGGAGCAATGATAAGTTTCCAATCCTTATGCTGACCAAAGTACGGGATGTAAATCTCTTCATCTGGTCCCCAAGAAGAGCCTGCGACGAAGCAGGGAGCATTGCCCACGAACTGCTCGACGAGCGGAAGGGGTGCGGCAGCGTTCTTGATGGCGATGACACGGTCGAGACGGGTGTCGCCCACCACCGTCACATTGTGGATGCCGTGCTCTTCCAACAGCTGCTTGGATACTTCGTTCTGCACAAACAGATGGTCGAACTGACGGATGGGACGGAGAGCGGGATACTTGCCAAACAAGCGTATTTTGAAGAAATATTGGTCGGGACGGAAAATGCTGCTCACGCTGTAGGTCTTGATGCCTTTCTTGCGACAGGTGACCAGATAGTTGTGCCAGAACTCATACTTGATGAAGATGGCAATCTCCGGATGTGCCAGACGAAGGAATGAGAGCGCATTGCCTGGGGTGTCGAACGGCAGGTAGCATACAAGATCGGCTCCTTCGTAATCCTTCCTGACCTCATAGCCAGAGGGTGAGAAGAAGGTGAGAAGAATCTTGTATTCAGGACATTCTGCGTGCAGACGCTCCATCAGCGGACGTCCCTGTTCAAATTCGCCCAAGGAGGCGGCATGGAACCACACCACCCTGTCGGTCTTCTTGATGTGGCGACGCAAGAGCAGGTAGGTCTGGCTGATGCCCACCACCATCTTCCGTGCTTTCTTGTGGAAGACGGCGGCAATGATCATGCCTAAGGTGAAGATGTAGATTCCTATCGTGTACATATATTATAATGTATCATGCTCAGTGAATGTCTATGATAATGTTCGGATTGCAAAATTCATTCGGCTGAGGACTTCTTTCTTGCCCAGGAAGGCTGAGAGTTCATACATGTCGGGGCCTTGACCTGTGCCGACGAGTGCCACACGCCAAGCGTTCCAGGGCTTGATGCCCGTTGATTCCGTCCAGGGGTCGATGACGGCCTTCTGACCTTCGACGCTCCAGTCTTCGATTCCCTCCAGCACCGTCATCATCTGTCGCATCTCGTCGGCTGTGTCCTCTTTCCAGTTCTTGCGGACGAACTTGTCGCCTTCCTTGTCGAACTCGGTGGGAGCGACGAAGAAGAACTTCGTGAGCGGCCACAGGTCGGAGGGGAAGGAGATGTTGCGCTTCTTCTTGTTGCCCTGGCCGTCGGTGTATTCGATGACCTTAAGTTTCATCATCCTGACGACTTCGGCTTCCTGTTCGGCTGTCGCCTCGATGCCGTTTTCCTTCAGCACTTTGTCAAAAGCGGGGCACCAATCGGTGTCGGGACGCTGGATGAGGTACTGATGATTGAACCACGCTGCTTTCACGTAGTCGAACTTCGCACCGTTCTTCGAGCACTTCGACAGGTCGAAGAGTTTCACCATCTCGTCCAGGGTCATCAGTTCCTGGTCGTTGCCAGGATTCCAACCGAGGAGCGCCAAGAAGTTCACGACGGCTTCGGGCAGGTATCCCTTTTCGCGATAGCCCGATGAGATTTCGCCGCTCTTGGGGTCGTGCCATTCGAGGGGGAAGACGGGGAAGCCCAGTTTGTCGCCGTCACGCTTGGAGAGCTTGCCGTTGCCGATGGGCTTGAGGAGCAGTGGCAGGTGGGCAAAGCGTGGCATCGTGTCGGCCCATCCGAAGGCTTCATACAGCAGCACGTGGAGTGGAGCGGATGGGAGCCATTCTTCACCACGGATGACGTGGGTGACTTCCATCAGGTGGTCATCGACGATGTTCGCCAGATGATAGGTGGGCAGTTGGTCTGCACTCTTGTAGAGGACCTTGTCGTCGAGGATGGAGGAGTTGATTTTCACCTCGCCACGGATGAGGTCGTCCACCAGCACGTCGCGACCAGGCTCAATCTTGAAGCGCACCACATACTGCTCGCCGTCGGCAATGAGTTTCTCCACTTCTTCTTTGGAGAGGGTGAGGGAGTTGCGCATCTGTCCGCGAGTGGAAGCGTCATACTGGAAATTCTCCACCTCCTCGCGCTTCTTGTTCAGTTCCTCGGGGGTGTCGAAGGCGTAATAGGCGGAGCCGTTGTCGAGCAGCACCTGCACATATTTCTTATAGATGTCGCGGCGCTCGCTCTGTCGGTAGGGGCCGTAGTTGCCGCCGAAGCTGACACCCTCGTCGAACTTGATGCCGAGCCAGTTGAACGACTCGATGATGTATTCCTCGGCACCGGGGACAAAGCGGGTGGAGTCGGTGTCCTCGATGCGGAAGATGAGGTCACCGCCGTGCTGCTTGGCGAAGAGGTAATTGTAGAGGGCGGTGCGGACGCCGCCGATATGAAGAGGTCCCGTGGGACTTGGTGCGAAGCGCACACGTACTTTTCTGTCTATCATGATTGCCTTGATTTTTGAGTGCAAAGGTACGAAAAAAACGGGGAGTGAGCGAACAGAATGCTCGTTTTCTTTTTCGGACGCAGGATTTTTTTGTCCTCCATGATGAAATGCCTTATCGGATGATGTATGTGGTGACAGACCGAGCGGGCAGGACGGCATTCTTCAGGTCCACCTGACCCACGCACTTGAGGTTCTCGCCTTCCACGTCGGAGGTGCGATAGGCGGTGACGGGGTTAGGGTTTAGAGCTGAGGGTTTAGAGTTTAGGGCTGAGGGTTTAGAGTTTAGGGCTGAGGGTTTTGGGTTGACATCGATGCTGATGGGACGGTCTTCCCTGCCGTAGTTGATGGCGACGATGGCAAGAGTGCCATCCGTATTCTTATAGGCGGAGAGCATCAGGCCATCCACATCCATCTTGCCCTCCACGTCGAGGCGGACAGCGCCCGGACGGACGAATCGGGAGAAGTTGCCCAGGGTCCACATCAGTTTGGAGTCGCGCACCATGTTGTCTTGCAGCACTTCACGCCTCTGACCGCGACCGCCGGTACGTTCTCCTTTCACATACATGCGGATGAGCCCGTCCTTATAGTTTCCTCCTGCTGCTCGCCACCACTGCCAGGAGCGGGCGTTGGCGACGGTGAGGTCGTAGTGCATGACGCGCGCCACGTAGAGTGCCACCTCCATCGTGAAGTCGAAGCCGCCGCCACCGTGGATTTCCTCGTCGTTCGACATGATGCAGAGTTCGGTCATCCAGAATTCGGCATCGACCTTGTCGAAGGCATCCTTCAGACGCTTGCGGAATCCGTAGAGTCCCGTGCGCTCATAGCCCCGCTGACCGGGTTTGAGGACGGGCGTGTTGGTCCAGTAGGAGTGACCCGCCATGACGCGGGCGATGTTGGGCAGGTTGCCGACGTAGGTGTCGGCGGAGTCGGGATTCCAGAAGGCTTGGATTTCGTACCCGCGCTGCCAGTCGGTCTGGTGGGTGGCCATCATGCAACGGAAGTCGCTCGACTCATTCACCAAGATTTTGGTGGTGATGCCTCTGCTGACAAACTCGCGGCTCATCTCGCGGGCCACGTGCGCTATCTCGCGGTTCGTGGCAGGGCTTCCCTCCTGCTTGGGGCCGAGCCAGTTCCAGTGTCCGTCGGGTTCGTTGACGGGGCAGACGTAGTCGAAGTGGATGCCGTCCTCGCGTTCCGCCGTCTGAAGCATGTCGGCGATGTAGGCGGCAAAGTCATCGTAGGCGTCGGGACGCAGGTTGAGCGTGCCGCCCCGTCCCGTGTTGGTGGCGAGCCCGTTCTGGGTCAGGTGGACGGGCGGCGAGTTGTAGAACGCCAGGAAGGTGGGCACGCCTCGCTCCTTCGCCAGATGGAGGAATCGGCGCTGCCCCCGCTGCCGGTCATAGGTCTCCGTACGGGTGTCGCGGTTGATTTGCGCCGCCTCGCCCTGCGCCGCACTGCCGGTTCCGGCGTTGAACCGCCAGATGCTCAGTCCGATGCCCTTGGGCGAGCCGTCGGCGAGGGTCTCCGTCGAGAAGAGCCAGTCGGCCACCCTCACTTGCAGGGAGTCCTCCCACTCCCCTATCTGCCACATGCTCCAGGCGTCGCTGGCGCCGAAGCCGTCGATGGTCTGCCGCTCGTGGTCGGTCACTTTGAATGGGGTCACACTCTGCGCCTCTGCTCCTGCCGCCATGCAGCACAGGAGGACGCTCGTCAGGATTGTGTCAGTAAAGCCTTTCATGTCATGTTTGCGTTGAATGCCACAAAGGTAGGCATTTTTTTGTGATGCAGTGCAGTGTCTCGCTATTTTTTTACACGAAACGGCATGATTCCCACATCAAAATCCTCACTTCCACCATCAAACAGGGGGAGCAATAAGCATTGCGAGGCGGAAAATATCTGTTTCATTCGTGAAAGGATAAGTTTCAATGAGTGGAATATCATTGTCAGATAGACAAGAATATGGCGCAGTGGTGGAGGTATCAGCTGACAAGGGAAGATGATATGTCGCAGGGGGGGGAGGTATCAACCGGCAAGGCAAGATGATATGTCGCAGGGGGGAGAGGTATCAACTCGCAAGGGAAGATGATATGTCGCAGGGGTGGGAGGTATCAACTCGCAAGGCAAGATGATATGTCGCAGGGGGGAGAGGTATCAACTGGCAAGGGAGGATGATATGTCACGATGGGGATAGATATCATTTCAGAAAGAAAATGATAAAAAAATGTGGAAAAATTTGCATAATATAAAGGAAATAGCTATCTTTGCCGTGAAAACATCAAAAAGGAATGGATATGGACAATCTGAAAGAGCCTCAATTCAGTTTCGACATGCTGTACGTGCCCCCCTTCACGCGGCAGAGGGGATTCGATGCGAAGACCCTGACGAACGTCTGGGAGCCCATCGTGTTTGAACGCAAGAAGAGCGGCGTCGCCCTGCTCGATGCCGTGGTGGACTGCCTCATCCAGCGGGAAGACCCGCGGACGGTGGCATGGAAGAATGGGCTGAAGGCCTCGAACCTGAGCGTGATGATGGTGCTGCTCACAGGGCTGAACCTGCAGGAATTCACCACCAAGTGGAAAATGCGGCTCATCGGCGAACTGCTGCGCCACACGGACATGACGCTGAAGGAGGTGATGACCCGCTGCGGCTATACGAGCAGCACGACGTTCAGCCGCATCGTGAAAAAGGAATTCGGCGTCGCCCCCATCTACTTCCGCAAAAAACTGCGCCAGCGCGGCGACCTGTGGAAATACGCACTCTGAGACGAGGAAATGCCCGAATATTTTTTGTCGTGTCTGCATTTTATCGTAACTTTGCACACAAAATAACAACGTGACGCCGTGCGGCATCGGCATGGCACATCACCAAAGTAAGCAAACAAATCACAATGAGCATGAATAAGGAATTTATCGTACTGAGCCGCCAGGACGCCGTGGCTCGCAACAATTCGCCCTACGTGAACCTGAAGGTGGCGAACGAGTCGGAGGTGGAGAACATCTGCGTGTTCGACGTGGCGAAACTCAGCGGCCCGAAGGTGGGCCAGCTGGTCAGATTCCTCAACATCCGCGACAATCAGGGGAAGAAGTCGGCAACGAACATGGACATGATTGTGGGCTCGTTCCCCACGGAGAACCATCCGCTCTACCACATGGTGCCGCGACCCGTCAAGCGCGAGGCCTGGGACGAGACGGTGGAACGGCTCATCGGATTCTGCAAGGACGAGCGGCTCATCGGATTCATCCGCGAACAGGCTGCGGCACTCTTCCAGCCCTACAGCAAGTATCCGGCGGCGACGAGCGTGCACCACGCCTTCCCGGGCGGACTGCTCAACCACACGTGGCAGATGCTCCACCTGCTGGAGGGCATCTTCCCCGTCTATCCCTATCCGGAGGACATCAAGGTGGAACGCATCATCATCAGCATCCTCTTCCACGACTGGGGAAAAATCTGCGAATACAACATCGAGGGGGAGAAGATGGAGAACGGCTTCCTGCTCGGACACATCTACATGTCGGCCAACTATCTGAACAACCTGCTGCGCGACCTCTACACCAGCGATGACGACAAAATATCCGAAGCCGACAAGCGCGAAATCAACCTCATCGTCCACTGCGTCCTCGCCCACCACGGACAACTGGAGTACGGCAGCCCCGTCCTCCCCTGCATCCCCGAGGCGCAACTGGTCAACTACATCGACAACATCTCGGCAAAGGCCGACATCTTCACCTCGACCGGACACATGGAGAAGGCATTCGCCCTGGGCACGAGCGTGGTGAAAGCATGACGGAACAACAAAACAACAAACCATAACAAAACCAAACCCATTATGATTTACAAAGAATTAGGCAAGACGGGGATGAAGATATCCCATCTGTGCTTCGGCGCCTCATCGCTGGGCAGCGTGTTCCACGCCACCAAGGAGGCAGAGAGCATCGAAGCAGTGGAAGCCGCCATCGAAGGTGGCATCAACTTTATAGACGTGAGCCCCTACTACGGTCACTACAAGGCAGAGACCGTGCTGGGCAAGGCACTGAAAATCATTCCGCGCGACAAGTACTTCCTCAGCACAAAAGTGGGACGCTACGGCAAGGACGGCGTGAACACGTGGGACTACTCCGGCAAGCGTGCCACGGAGAGCGTGTACGAGAGCATGGAGCGACTGAACATCGACTACATCGACCTCATCAACGTGCATGACATCGAGTTCCAGGCATCGATGGAGGGAGGCCTCCAGAAGGTGGTGGACGAAACCCTCCCCGCACTGGTGGAACTGAAGAAGAAAGGCGTCGTGGGACACGTCGGCATCACCGACCTCCAGCTGGAAAACCTCAAGTGGGTCATCGAGCACTCGGAGGAAGGAACGGTGGAAAGCGTCCTGAACTTCTGCCACTACTGCCTGAACGACGACAAGCTGGTCGATTTCATGGACTTCTTCGAGAGCAAAGGCATCGGCATCGTCAACGCATCACCCCTGAGCATGGGACTCCTTTCGCAACGCGGCGTGCCCGACTGGCATCCCGCCCCCAAACCCCTGGTGGAAGCCTGCGCCAAGGCTGCCGCCCACTGCAACGAGAAGGGATACCCCATCGAACGCCTCGCCATCCAGTATTCAGTCAGCAACCCACGCATCGCCGGCACATTGTTCTCGTCAGCCAATCCTGAGAACGTGAAGCGCAACATCGCCTGGGCCAACGAGGAACCCGACTGGGAACTCGTGAAGGAAGTGCAGGACATCATCGGCGACCAGAAGAGAGTATCATGGGCAAACTCATAACCGACCCACGCGCTGGGCGATTTTTCTCTCAACAGTTATGACAATTATTGACGCACATTCCCACCTGTGGAAGAAGCAAGACACATGGGTGGACGGAAAACGAATCCTGTCGATGAAGAACGGCAGGAGCATCTTCATGGACGAGGAGGTGCAGATGATGCCCCCATTCATGATTGACGAACAGAACTCTGCCGAAATTTTCCTGTCAAACATGAACTACGCCCAAGTGGGCGGCGCTGTCGTGGTGCAGGAAGTCATCGACGGGAACCAGAACGAATACCTGACCGAAGTCCAGAAAACCTACCCCGACCGCTTCTTCTGCATGGGCATGGCTTGGACGCTCGACGAGGCGAAAGCCGTCCGTCAGGCAGGACTCAAGGGCATCGCCTTCCCCGGACACCGCATGACGGAATCCCTCCTCGGCCTTATACCTATATTTAAATATATGGAGGCTGAGGGCATGGTGCTGTCAATGTGCCTCGGCGAGGACGAACATCAGATAGCTGAGATGAAGGAGGTCATCGAGGAATGCCCCGACCTGAAGGTGGCGATAGGCCATTTCGGCATGGTCACCACGCCGGCGTTCAAGAGCCAAGTGCTGCTGGCACGGGTAGGAAAGAACGTCATGGTGGAGTCGGGCGGCATCACCTGGCTCTACAACGCCGAGTTCTACCCCTACCCCTCCGCCATCCGCAGCATCAAGGAAGCTGCCGACTGGGTGGGCATGGACCGGCTGATGTGGGGCAGCGACTATCCCCGCACCATCACCGCCATCACCTACCGGATGTCTTACGACTTCGTCAGCAAGTCAAAGGAACTGACCGACGAGGAGAAGGCCATCTTCCTCGGAGAGAACGCCCTCCGCTTCTACGGCTTCAAGAACTTGCCCGATTTACCATACATTAAAAACATGTCAGAATAACCAGCCCACGCACCGGGCAACTTTTCACATCAACATAACAATCATGAAAAAGCCTTTAGTATCGAAGAAATACCTCTTCACCTTCATCCTCGTCACGTCGCTGTTCGCCCTGTGGGGATTCGCCAACGACATCACCAACCCAATGGTGGCAGCCTTCCAGACCGTCATGGAAATCTCCGTGGCGAAGGCATCGCTCATCCAGTTCGCTTTCTACGGAGGCTATGCCACGATGGCGATTCCCGCCGCTCTGTTCATCCGCAAGTACTCCTACAAGAGCGGCATCCTGCTCGGACTGACGCTCTACGCCATCGGCGCCTTCCTCTTCATTCCGGCAGCCGAGTGGCAGGAGTTCTCCTTCTTCTGCATCTCCCTCTACATCCTCACCTTCGGACTGGCATTCCTGGAGACGACCGCCAACCCGTTCATCCTTTCGTTGGGTGACAAGGAAACCTCCACCCGCCGTCTGAACCTGGCGCAGGCATTCAATCCCGTCGGCTCGCTGAGCGGCATGGCCGTGGCATCGTTCATCGTGCTGCCACACCTGCTCTCCGACAAGCGCGACGCCGCTGGACAAATCATCTTCCCCCTCCTCTCTGAGGCTGAGAAAGCCGACATCCGCCTGCACGACCTCGCCGTCATCCGCAACCCATACGTGGCCATCGGACTCGTCGTCGTCGCTGTGCTCGTCATCATCGCCATCACCAAGATGCCCAAGACGGAGAGCGAGGAACAGAAGGCTGCCGGTCAGACCCACACGCTGAAGGAGACCATGCACAACCTCTGGCACAACACCATCTATCGCGAGGGAGTCTTCGCACAAGTATGCTACGTCGCCGCACAAATCATGGTCTGGACCTTCATCATCCAGTATGCCGACCACCTCGGCATCAATAAGGCTACGGCACAGATGTACAACATCGCCGCCATGTCGCTCAACCTCGGCGGACGATTCCTCGGCACCTTCATCATGCGCTATGTCAACACCCGCAAACTGCTGACCATCTTCGGCGTGGGCGCATCACTCTGCACCCTCGGCGCCATCTGCATCGAAGGCATGGGCGGACTCTATTCGCTCGTCTGCATCAGCCTCTTCATGTCCATCATGTTCCCATCCATCTACGGCATCGCCCTCGAGAACGTGGACACCAAGGACACCCACCTCGGCGCCGCCTTCCTCGTCATGGCCATCGTCGGCGGAGCGCTGATGCCCCCTCTGCAGGGACACATCATCGACATGGGCACTGTCTGGGGTATGCCAGCCGTGAACTTCTCGTTCATCCTGCCACTCATCTGCTTCCTCATCATCATCGTTTACGGATGGAGAGCCTACGCAAAGAGAGGATAAACTGTCAGAGACTGTAAAGAACGAGAAAAGATCCTCGGCAACCACACGTATTAACATATCAATTCAACATAAATATGAAAGCAATACAGATTAGTCACTCACAAGAACTGAACATCATCGAAATGGAGAAACCCGCTGCGTTGAAAGCAGGCGAGGTTCTATTGAAATTGGAATACGTCGGTTTCTGCGGCTCCGACCTCAACACTTTCCTGGGCCGCAATACCATGGCACTCAACCCCGTCATCCCGGGTCATGAGATTGGCGCCGTCATCGAGGCCGTGGGCAGCGACGTGCCCGAAGCACTCAAGGTGGGCATGGTCGTGACCTGCAACCCCTACACCAACTGCAACCACTGCGCCTCGTGCCGCAACGGACGGGTGAACGCCTGCCAACACAACGAGACCCTCGGCGTGCAGCGAAACGGAGCCATGAAGGAATACATCGTCATGCCGTGGGAAAAGATCATCCCTGCCGGCACATTGTCAGCCAAAACCAGCGCCCTTATCGAACCGATGTCAGTGGGCTTCCACGCTGTGAGCCGCGCACAGGTAACGGACGTTGACGTGGTGATGGTCATTGGGTGCGGCATGGTCGGCATGGGTGCCATCGTACGCGCCGTGACCCGCGGAGCCACCGTCATAGCCGCCGACCTCGATGACGAGAAACTCGCCCTGGCCAAGCAGATGGGTGCCGCCTATGCCATCAACACAAAGACCGAGGACGTGCATGAGCGTCTGGCAGAAATCACAGGCGGATTCGGTCCCGACGTCATCGTCGAAGCCGTCGGCAACCCCTTCACCTATCAGATGGCTGTCAACGAGGTAGCCTTCACCGGCCGCGTCGCCTGTATCGGCTACGCCAAGAGCGACGTCACCTTCCAGACAAAGCTCTTCGTGCAAAAGGAACTCGACATCCGCGGCTCGCGCAACGCCACCCCCGAAGACTTCCGTGGCGTCATCCGCTATTTGGAACGCGGCACATGCCCCGTTGATGAACTCATCACCAAGGTCATCGAACCCGAACAGGCACTCGAGACCATGCGCTGGTGGAGCGAAAACCCCGGCAAGGTGTTCCGCATACTCGTGAAATTCTAAGCAAAGACACAGACTAAAGCCCTCGAGGCTGCCGACTATATCGGAAACTATAGAAAAAAGAAAAGTTGCTCAATATGAAAGTATTTGTCAGCGGTTGCTACGACCTGCTACACAGCGGCCACGTAGAATTCTTCCGTCAGGCCAGCCAGTACGGCGACTTGTACGTGGGTATCGGGTCGGACGAGACCATCCTCCACTACAAGCACCACAAGACGCTCTATCCAGAACAGGAACGTCTCTTCATGGTGAAGAGCATCCGCTACGTCAAGGACGCCTACATCAACCAAGGCTCGGGCATCATGGACTTCATCCCCACGGTGGAGTCCCTGAAGCCCGACCGCTTTGTCGTGAACGCCGATGGAGCAAGCGAGGAAAAACGCAAGTTCTGCGAAGAACGGGGCATCGAATACATCGTCCTCGACCGCGTGCCAGCTGAAGGACTGCAAGCACGCAGCAGCACCGACATCAAACAAACCCTGGCCAACAAGCAGAAGGACATCCCCCCCCCCTCAAACGTCAACAATCGACGTTCTGAAGGCATTCCCACTCGACTCGACCTGGCCGGCACATGGATAGATCAGCCCTACGTGAGCACCTACGCCCCAGGTTGGGCCATCACCATCTCGTTGCGTCCCACTTTCGAAATACGCGAACGTTGCGGACTCTCCACATCGACTCGCAACCAAATCAAGCGCATCTGGCCCATCCAACTGCCCGACATGGATCCTGAGATGCTCGCCAAGCTTGTCTTCTGCTTCGAGAACGACCCAGAACGCACTGACGGCATCATCAGCGGAGCCCAAGACGCCATCGGCATCTGCATGCCCGGACTCTGCCGACACTACTACAACGCCCACTACTGGCCCGAACGCATCGAATCATGCACCGACGAGCACATCCTTCGCTGGTTGGAAAGCCACCTCTGCATGATTCCCATGTTCCCCCGACGCCCGGGATGCTCCGTCGTCGAAGGGAAAGTCATCAACGAGCCCAACGTCAAAGCCCTGGCCACCGCCGCCGACCAATGTTGGCAAGCTATCATGCAGACCGACCTCGACGCCTTCGCCCACGCCTACCAAGCCTCCTTCGAAGCCCAGGTCGCCCTCTTCCCCGCCATGATCCAGCCAGGCGTACAGGACTACATCGAACAATACTCCCGCATGAAAGACGTCCTCGCATGGAAAATGCCTGGCGCCGGCGGAGGCGGATACCTTGCACTCGCCGTCAGCGACACCCAATCCTTCTGTCAAGCACACGACGAAGCAATACCATTAGAAATCAGACGATGAGAAGAATATGAAAGAATGAAGACATGAGAGAATGAGGAAAAGACTGGATGAAGATGAGAATAATTGGAGAAGAAAAAGAAAAGCGAGAAGTGGATAGTCACTCCTCGCTTTTTTAGTTCTGTTGAATTTGTTTATTCTGTCTTTTTCTTGCTGACCGTCACGTAGAAGAAACGTGGGAATGCACCGATGGAGAAGATGTAGGTCTCACCGCTCTGCTCGTCCTTCACCTCGAAGGTGTCAGTGCGGGAACGGCCCAAACCGCGTCCGAATCCACCTCTGTTACCGCCGCGACGTCCTCTGCCGAAGCCTTGACCAGGAGCGCCTGGACGTCCAGG
>CADCQH010000021.1 GCA_902803605.1 uncultured Bacteroidales bacterium
TGCTACTATGTGCAGGAGGCATCGTCGATGTTCTTGTCGCATGTGTTGAGGGAATATGTGAAGGAGCCTGTGGTGGCGTTGGACTTGTGTGCTGCCCCTGGAGGGAAATCCACATTGGCACTATCGGAGTTGCCTGAGGGTTCCTTGCTCATTGCCAACGAGGTGGTGAGGCAGCGTGCCAACATCTTGGCGGAGAACCTCATCAAGTGGGGCAATCCTAATTGCATCGTGACTAACAACTATGCCGAGGATTTTGAGGCGTTTAGCAATGTGTTTGACCTCATCATCTGCGATGCCCCTTGTTCTGGCGAAGGGATGTTCCGCAAAGACCCTGACAGCATCGGGGAATGGAGCCTTGCCAATGTCGATACCTGCTGGCGACGCCAACGGGACATCGTACAGAACATCTGGCACACGCTGAAGGAGGGCGGCATCTTCATCTACAGCACCTGCACGTACAATCCCTTGGAAGACGAAGAGAATGTGGAATGGATCGTCAAGACACTCGGAGCGGAAGTGCTGTCGTGCCATCCCCTGAAGGAATGGGGATTGACGGAAACGAACACCCATTTCTACCCACATCGCATCCAAGGCGAAGGCTTCTTCATCAGCGTGTTGCGGAAGACATCGGAAGAGGAAGAACGGAAGAAGAAGAAAGACGGAAAGAAGGGAAAACAAAATGCCAAGATTCCCAAAGAACTGAAGGGCTGGCTGACGGATGGAGAGGGCTTCACCATCCTGGAAGAGAACGAGGTTTTCCGTGCTTTCCCAACAGCACATATCGACCTTTACCAACAAACCAAGCGTTCGCTGAGAGTGATTCATGCCGGCATCGAACTCGCCAGCAACAAGGGCAAGACCTTACAACCCAGCCACAGCCTTGCCATGAGCAGCTACCTCAATCTGGAGGCTTTTCCAAAAGTCGATGTGGATGAGCAGCAAGCCATTGCCTATCTACGTACAGAAGCCTTGCAACTGCCATCTGACACACCTAAGGGATATGTGCTCATCACCTATCAGGGGCATCCACTCGGCTTTGTCAAGAACATTGGCAACAGAGCCAACAACCTGTACCCTTCTGAATGGAGAATCAGGAAGAGTCTTTTTTAATCAAGAGTTTAGAAGTGAGAGTTAAAAGGTTATTGGTTAGTGGTATTGATAGTTAAGAGGTGAGAGGTGAGAGAAAATGAAAAATGAGGGATGTACGAATGGAAAAAACACGCATCTTATGCTTTTCAATTCTTCAATCCTTTTATTCTTCAATTCTTTTTTGTATCTTTGCACTCGAAAAAACTAAGCATAACAACACAAATGAACTTATACGTTAGATATTTTGACCACGAATACTTGGCCAAATCTGTAGATGATGCCATCAATTTCCTTCGTTCCATCGAGGAAATCAAACTTGAAAGCAATGCCGGCAGTCGCATTGCCACATTCCTCAGTTCGTCCAACATCTACCCCTTCCGTCTGAAAGTGAGTTACTCCAATTATGTGCTCTTTCTCAAGACCGAAGCCGAGACGCTGGATCAGTTCAAGGAAGAGGAGGTCATGCGCAAGGAACAGAAAATGGAGCGTGTCGCCTCGATGGCAGAACGCAAGAAGAGCATCATGGATGCGCTCAACGAAGAGAACATCGGTTGGTGGGAAGCAGGACTGACCTTCAAGCGTGTCTTGATTATTCCTGAGACTGGCAAATGCAAGTATGTGGACACCCCCTTCCGTGTACGTCTCAGAGCCTTCAGCGCGATGGATGCCTACAACCGCATCATTGAGCATCTGAAGAACCGTCCAGAGATTGACCCCCGTTCCCAGTTCCCGTCTGCCAAGAGCGACAAGTTCGAATACCAGTTCATTGGTGAAGAGTACGAAACGGAATCCGATGCTGAAAAAGCAGCCGAAGAGCTTGCACCAGAGGCATCAGTACAATAAGCTGGAAGAAAAAACGCCCGATGCATGGGCTGGTCAGAAATAAAAGGTCCAGCACATGGCAAAGGCAGGTCAGAAGATGAAGTCATCCTCGTCGGTGGCTTCATCTTTTCGTTTGGCAGCAGCCTTGCGTTCCTCCTCCTCAGGTTTGTACTCGTTGAGGGTCGTGCCATAAGTGGTACGCAACACACGGAACTCTGTACGACGGTTGAGGGCATTGAGCACTTCCTGCTCATCCTTGTCCTTCACTCGCATGATGTAATTCTCCGTCAAGGTGTCATTCACCTGTACCTCCACTTTGGGGTCACCCGCCAGAAGGGTTTCGGCCAGTTTTTTGGTGATAATCTTCGGACGCGACTCTCCATACCCCACAGCCGTCAGACGATCCTTGGCGATGCCATGCTGAATGAGATAGCGCACCACCGATTCTGCACGCCTTTGGGAAAGCCGCTGGTTATAGGCATCCTCACCACGATAGTCGCAGTGGGCCGACAGTTCGATGGTGATGTTGGGATTCTCGTTCATCATGTCCACCAACTGGTCAAGAGCCTCTGTTGATTCAGGTGTGAGGTCTGCACGGTCAAACTCGTAGAAGATATTGTCGATGAGCACAGGTACATTGATGGGCGGCAATGGGAACTGCAGAGTGTATTCATGGCTTTCCTCTTCATCCTCTGGCTCCACACGGATTTCGTTCTTCACATTCAGATAGCCCTTGCAAGTGCCCAGCAGCACATACTCCACGCCAGGCTTGAGCACTTGGGTGAACGAGCCGTCACCCCTCACCGACAGTTTCAGGTTGGTGCCATCATTGCCCACCATATAGACGAGGGCTTCAGGCAGTTCATAACCGTCTTTCTCATAGACCCAACCTGTCACCGTCTGAAGAATCTCAGGACACTCAAAAGAGAAGATGTGTTCCCAACCCTTTCCGTCACCACGTGAAGAAGAATAGAATCCACGATTGTGAACACCCTCGAAAGTCATGCCAAAGTCATCGGCAGAAGAATTCAGGGGATATTGCTGGTTCTCCACGATGGTGCCACGGATGGAGTCTTCATGTGCGATGAAGATGTCCAGACCACCCATGCCAGGATGTCCGTCAGAAGAAAAATAGAGGTCACCATTTGGACGAAACGCAGGGAACATCTCATCGCCAGACGTATTGATGGGGCGACCCACATTCTCCATGCCACCAAAGCCGCTGCTGAGGATGCGCGTGCGCCAGATGTCCAGACCACCTTCTCCACCATCTGCGTCGCTGACGAAATAAAGCCACTCGCCATCAGGGCTGACGGCAGGATGGGCAAAAGACGTAAGCGTGTCGCGAGAAATAGCGCACTTGGTAGGTTTGCCCCAGGCAGCATCACTACGCTGTGACTGCCAGATCTCTGCAAAACGAGGATAGTCTGGGTCACTCGAACAACGGGTGAAGTACATTGTCTTTCCGTCAGGACTGAGACAAGGAGCACCCTCGTCATACTCCGTATTCACCTCACCCTCAATCGCCTCCACCGACTGCCATTTGCCCTGGTCGTTCTTTCGGGAGAAGAAGAGGTCGCCAAACTTCAGACCCGTCACACCAGAGATGTCATCACCAGACGACTCCTTTCTGGTGGAGGAAAGCACCAACTGGCTGCCATCATCGCCCACCAATAATGGACTGTAATCCGAACGGCGCGAATTGAACACCGTCTCCTTCTTCACCTTATACTGATTCGGCTTCTCCTTCCACTGAGGTCCCAGTTCACATGAAAGCAAACCACTGCGAGCCAGTTCATTGCCTGGGTCAAATTCCAAATACTCATTGAAGTTCTGTGCCGCTTGCTTATACTGTCCTGCCTTCAGTTGCTGACGTGCCAAGTGCAGATAAGCAGTACTGTCAGCCACATGGTATCGGATGGCATTCGTGTAAGCCGCCATCGCCTTCTGTGTATAGCCGATATGACGGTAGCACTCACCCATCATGAAAGCTCGCACTGCCCGTTTGTCTTTCTCCCTCGGAGTACAACGGGAATACGACTTCTTATAGTTGATGCTTGCCGCATAATATTCACCGATGGCATAACTCTGTTCTGCTTTCTTGAACGCTATGCCCTCGTTGCTGCACGCCACCAACATCAAAGCCCCTATATATATAAATATGTGGAGAATCCTTCCTCGCATACTCATTAAAACGAAAAAAAGTCTCCATTATTGTATGAAGACAACGGATGATGGGCAACTATTCCTCAGTGTCACCTTTTTCGGCGATTTCTTTCTGTTTGCTGATGAAAAATACACAGGATAGGCAACCAATAGCTGACGTGCTGGGACGTTATTGGATTATTGGAGTTTTTCGAGTGCTCGAAGTGCTTTACCTCGGTTGAGTTTGAAGTAGGTTTCACGAAGGCCGTCCAGCCAGAGGCTGGTATTGTTTTCGTCGAACTTACGTGCTTGTTCGAATGCGTTGCAGGCATCGCGGTAGGCCTGTGTGATGCTGTTTTTCTGATGGTTGTAGTCGGGGTGTGATTTGGGTAGGTTGAATTGTTCGTAGGCGAGGTGTGCCTGTTGGAGGTATATGTTTCCGATGGCAGCCCATGCTTCAGCATCGTCGGCTTTGATGTCGACGCATTGTTGGAAAGCTTGGAGGGCCTCATCATGACGTTGAAGGAGGATGAGTTCAGTACCTGTGACGTACCAGTAGTCGCGCTGTTGGGGATGGAGGGTGGTCATGCGTTGGACGCGCTGGAGGGCTTGTTCGTAGCGTCCGTGCTGGTTGTAGTGTTTGACGAGTGTGGCGTAGAAGTAATCTACATCAGGATATTCCTGGAAGCCTTGTTCGAGGAGTTGCACCATGCGTGTGGTGTCGGTGAGTGCTGCACAGGTCTTGACGCCGATTTCGAGGAGTTGGGGTCGGAGGGTGGAGTCCTGAAGGCTTTCAGTGAGATAGGTCATGACGCCTGGGTAGTTGTTGGAGGCGTAGGCGCTGAGAGTGGCAAGGACGGAAACTTCGACAAGGTCATCTGGATCGGAGAGGAGGATGTTGCCGCGTGTATCGGTGAAGATGTCAGCGTTTTTGGTCTCAGCGTACATGTGGAGGAAGCGGTATGCGTCGGCATAGGCCTTTTTCCTGTAGTGGTATTTGCCGGCGTTGAGGAGGTTCTTGCGATGTGGGAGGAGGGTCTGTGCCACTCCGTTGCGGAGTTTGGGTTGTGCCTTCTTGCCTTGGGCATGACGGGTAGCAAGGTGAAGTTGTTCCACACTGTCGCACTGGAGTCCGGTATGGTGGAGTTCGTAGATGTAGTTGAAGAAGCTGAGGGTGTCGGGTTTGGCGTTGAGGTAGATTTTCCTGTTTTCAGCGCTGATGAGCTGGTCGAGGGCATCGAGCTTGTAACGGTAGAGCTGTGGGTCAGCGGCTGCTTCAGGGTGTTGACGCATGGCATCAAGAAGCACCTGCCGCGCCTGCACGAAGTTTTTTTCCTTCATGCTGGTGCGGTAGGATTTGATGACGCTGCTTCGCTTGTAGGGTTTGTCGGACTTTTCCGCTCCCTGCACTGTTGGGACGAAGAGCGTGAAGAATGTCAGAAGTATGGTGATCAGTTGAACCATTTCACGTAGCAGAAGTCCTGACGATGTGGAAGGTCTGCATTCTTGGGGTACATACGGTAGGCCACCTTGAAACTGCCAGCGGTAGGAATGACGTGGGTGCCTTCGAAGGTGTAGAGGTTACCCTCATGCTTGGTCACCTGGAAGGGCTCGACCTGACTGATGTGGTCGCGTCCGTCTTCATCGCGGTAGAGGGTGACGAGTTCGAAGCCGATGGCATCGTCCAGTCCCTGTTCGTCGATGACATACTTGACGTGGTATTTCTTGCCTGAGAGGACATCGCCCTTGAGCATATCCTCTTCCTTCTCGAAGGACACAACGCTGATGTTGTCCCAGCGTGAAGCAACGAGTTCCTTCCATGCTGCGATGTCCTTGGCCTTCTTGTAGTTGTCGGCGAAGAGTTCCTTGCGACGTTCTGCCAGTGGACAATAGAACTTGGTGAAGTAGTCGTCGAGCTGACGCTTCATGGTGTAGTGAGGTGCTATCTGTGCGATAGAGTTCTTGACGGTCTGAATCCAGCCCTCAGAATATCCCTTGGCGTTGCGTGCGTAGTAGAGCGGCAAGATTTCGTTCTCAAGCAGCGAGTAGATGGTGGCTGCGTCGAGTTGGTCTTGCTGTTCCTGATTCTGGAAGGTGCGCTTGTCTGTGAGTGCCCATCCTGCGCCCTCGCGGTAGCCTTCGAGCCACCATCCGTCGAGCACGGAGAGGTTCACGACGCCATTCATGAGCGCCTTCTCGCCAGATGTGCCGGATGCCTCCAACGGACGTGTGGGGGTGTTCATCCAGATGTCCACGCCTGTCACGAGTCGACGGGCAAGTTTCATATCGTAGTTCTCGAGGAAGATGATCTTGCCCAGGAACTCAGGACGACGGCTGATTTCGTAGATGCGCTTGATGAGTCCCTGACCTGCTCCGTCAGCTGGGTGTGCCTTGCCTGCAAAGAGGAACTGCACAGGGTAGTTGGGGTTGTTGACGATCTTGGCCAAGCGGTCGAGGTCGCTGAACAGCAGGTGCGCACGCTTGTAGGTGGCGAAACGACGGGCGAAACCGATGGTCAGGGCGTTAGGATTGATTTTCTCGACGATGGAGACGATACGTGATGGGTCGCCCTGGTGTTTGAGCCAGTCTTCCTTGAAGGCTTTCTTGATGTACTCAATGAGTTTTGCCTTGAGGGCAAGACGGGTGTTCCAGATTTCCTGATCGGGCACATTGTAGATGGCTTCCCAGATCTTCTCGTTGGACTGGTCGGCAAGGAAGTTCTTGTCGAAGTTCTTGGCATAGACGGCCTTCCACTCTGAGGCTGTCCATGTGGGCATGTGTACACCGTTGGTCACGTAACCCACGTTGTCCAGTTCCTCTGGGAAGTAACCCTTCCAGATGCCGTTGAACATATCCTTGGAAACCTTGCCATGCAACCAACTTACACCGTTGACCCATGAGCAGGTGTTGCAGGCGAAGGTGGACATGCAGAATTTCTCGCCCTTGTCATCAGGGTTCACACGTCCCATGCCCATGAACTCATCCCAGCTGATGCCGAGTCGCTCAGGGTACTGACCCATGTACTTGCCAAAGAGACCTTCGTCAAAGTAGTCGTGACCTGCTGGCACTGGGGTGTGTACGGTATAGAGGGAAGAGGTACGGACTACCTCAAGTGCCTCGTTGAAGGTGAGGCCACTCTCCACATACTCGACCAGACGCTGCACATTGGCCAAGGCAGCATGTCCCTCGTTGCAGTGGATGATGTCCTTCTTGATGCCCAACTTGTTGAGCAGCAGAATGCCACCGATGCCCAGGAGGATTTCCTGCTTCAGACGGTTCTCCCAGTCACCACCATAGAGGGCGTGGGTAATGGAACGGTCGTACTCAGAGTTCATCTCATTGTCGGTGTCAAGCAGATAGAGTTTGACACGACCTACATTCACTCGCCAAACAAGAGCGTGAACGGTGTAGTTGTTGTAGGGCACGTCGATGACTACCTGATTGCCTTCCTCGTCCATCTCACGTTCGATGGGAAGGGTTGGGAATACCTGAGCCTCGTAGTTGGCAACCTGCTGACCCTCGATGGAGAGTGTCTGGGTGAAGTAACCGTAACGATAGAGGAAACCGACAGCGCAGAAGTCGATGTTGGAGTCGGATGCCTCCTTCACATAGTCACCTGCCAGGATGCCCAGACCACCTGAATAAATCTTCAGGACGCTGTTCAGACCATACTCCATACAGAGATAGGCCACTGATGGACGCTTGCTGTCTGGCTTCACATCCATATAGGTACGGAACTCCTTATATACGTTGTTGATGCGCTCAACAAGTTTCTTGTCGGCGGCAACTTCCTGCAACTTCTCATAGTTCATGCGGCCAAGGAAGAGCACAGGATTCTTCTGAACCTCATGCCAGAGTTTGGTGTCCATATCGTTGAAGATATGACCCACTTCGTTGTTCCATGACCACCACATGTTGTGAGCAATCTCGTTCAGGGGCTCCAAAGCGGCTGGAACAGAAGACCTCACACTGATTTCACGCCAATTGGGAACATTGGCGTTGCTTGCTTGAATTCTCATAATTTTATAAATTGAGTAGATAATTTCACATTATTGATATAATACATTATGAATAATGCAATAACATATTAAATCAGATTACTATATATTAAGTCTGAATTATTCATCCGTCAGGACAAGCGTGCATCGCGCTTGGCGAGTGCCTTGCCGTATGCTTCGTAATAATACTTGATGAAGTGCTTCCAAAGGGCTTTCTCTGCCACCTTCTCAGCATTCTTGCGGACTGCATTGACCTGCTTCTTGTCCATCTGCGAGAGTTTCAGTATCGTGTCACGAATGACATTGCTGACCTCATCGAAGTTGTAGTCGGAACGATGCACCGTCTTCACGCCGTCCTCAATCTCGCTCACCCCACCCTTCAGGCTGTTGGCCCACAGTCCGAATCCTGCCAGGTCGGTCGTGATGCAGGGTACATGGAACGCCACGGACTCCGTGGGCGTGTACCCCCAAGGCTCGTAGTAGGATGGGAAAATGGTCAAGTCCATGCCGATGAGCAGGTCATAGTAGTGCTTATTGAAGATGCCGTCGTTGCCATCCAGATAGCAAGGCACGAAGATGACCTTGACCTTGTCCACAGGACGGTTGTACATGTCGAGCCAGTTCATCTGACCCAGCACCTTGTCGTTCTCCGGCTCATGCAGCACGTGGGTGATGCGTGGGTCGCCAATGGCACCATACTCCGTCGGGTTGTGCTTCTTGTTGGAAAGGGCGACCTTCAAGTCCATACGGGCTTCCTTCATCCATGCAGGCACCATCACGAAGGCCAGCACATTCTTCTGCAGACGGTCATCCCAGCGCAGACGGTTCAGTGCATCGATATATACGTTAATGCCCTTGTTCTGATATTCATATCGTCCACCCGTGGTGACTATCAGGGTGTCATCGTCCAGATCTGAGCCCATCAGCGTGTTTGCCACCTTCAGCAGACGCTGTCGAGCCACCGTTCTGGCCTCGTTGAACTTGGAGGCAGGGGAAGGCACGAAGTCATTCTCAAAGCCATTCATCAGAATCTCGTCAGCAGGCTTGTCGAGCAGTTCCACACATTCTCTGCCAGTGATTTCGCTGACCGTCGTGAAGCAATCCACATTCCATGCAGCCTGCTTCTCCACCGAATGCTTGGATTCCACACCCAGTTCAGAGGCCATCTGGTCACCGTTGTAGGCAGGAAGATAGTCATAGAGAGGCTTGTTGTTGCCGGCAATGGAACGTCCGATTGTCGTTGCATGAGTGGTGAAGATGGTCGCCACTTCCGGCACGTATTTCTTCACATAAAGTGCGGCGAGACAGGTCTGCCACTCATGGGCTTGGAAAATCACGTTATCATCTTTCGTCAGTCCAAAGAACTTGTAGTAACTCTCCACCACCTTGCCTGCAGCCCACGAGAACATCAGGCTCTCATCATAGTCGCCGTATGCATTCAGGGAGTTCACTCGGAAGTTCTCCCACGCCCAGCCGAATATCTCATTGCGCTGAGCGAAGAAAGGCTTGAAATCCACCAGGATGGCAATCGGTTCGCCTGGCACCTGCCAGCGTCCCACACGGAAAGATACGCCGTCATACTCCTGCGCACTCTTCTTCCATTTTGCCAATAGAGTCTTGTTTTCCTTGAAAAGTGGGTTCTTCTTTCCTTCCCAGAAATCGGGACCGATGAAGAACACCCTGTCTGTCAGTTTATCTTGCAGCGTTTTTGCACGAGTAGATAACACCGTGTATATGCCACCTACCTTATTACATACCTCCCAACTTGATTCGAATATATATTGAGGTTCTTGTGTTTTCTTTTTAGCCATACTAACAAAATAAATCTTTTTCCCTTATAACTCTAATCGGGTGCAAAGGTACTGATTAATTTTCATTTAGGAAATTTTTAGAATAAAAAACGTATCCTTCCTATGCTAATATGACTGCATCCCCCATTTTTTCCCTTTGTCAAGGTCACGGCATTCTTCATTTAGCATCATGTATACTGCTTGTGGCAACATCCACTATTCCAGCATCGCAAGGAACTCGTCTTCCGAAACAATGGGCACGCCCAGGCTCTGAGCCTTCTCCAGTTTGGAGGGACCCATGTTGTCACCAGCCAGGATGAAGGTGGTTTTCTTGGAGATGCTGCCCACATTCTTGCCTCCGTTCTGCTCAATGATGGCCTTGTATTCATCACGGGAATGCTTCTGGAACACGCCCGATATGACGATGCTCTTTCCTGCGAGTTTGTCCGTTTGTTCTGAAAGCTGCTCTTCTGACAGTTGCATCTGCACGCCATAAGCAGCCAGCTTGTCCACGATTTCAGCGTTCTTGGGGTCTTGGAAATACTTCACCACCGATTCGGCAATCACCTGCCCCACTCCATCCACTTCCATCAGTTCCTCGACGGTGGCGTTGCGCAATGCTTCCATCGACTTGAAGTAGCGGGCTATCAGCTTGGCTGTGGTCTCGCCCACAAAACGGATGCCGATGGCAAAGACCACACGCTCGAAGGGCACCTGAAGCGTCGATTTCACGCCGTCAATCACTTTCTGAGCCGATTTCACGCGTGTCTTATTCACACCACAAATATCAGCGACGGTCAGTTTGTACAGGTCTGACACGTCGTGGATCAGACCACGCTGGTAGTAGTCATCCACCGTCTCTGGTCCCAGGCTGTCGATGTTCATCGCCTTGCGAGAGATGAAGTGCTCGATGCGTCCCTTGATTTGTGGTGGACACATGCTGTCGTTGGGACAGTAATGGGCTGCTTCACCCTCGAAGCGCACCAGTTCTGCACCACACTCAGGGCAGGTCTTGATGAACTGCACCTTCTGCAAGCCTGGCTGACGCTGGTCTTTATCGACACCCACCACCTTGGGGATAATCTCGCCACCCTTCTCCACATAGACCATGTCGCCGATGTGCAGGTCGAGTTCTTCCATCACGTCGGCATTGTGGAGGGAGGCGCGTTTCACGACGGTGCCTGCCAGCTGGACAGGATTCATGTTCGCCACAGGGGTGACGGCACCCGTCCTGCCCACCTGATAAGTCACTTCGTTCAACCTTGTACATGCCCGTTCTGCCTTAAACTTGTAGGCAATCGCCCAACGGGGGCTCTTGGCCGTATAGCCCAAATGTCTCTGCTGACGCAAGGAATTCACCTTCAGCACGATGCCATCCGTGGCAACAGGCAGGTTCTTGCGTTCCTTGTCCCAATAGTCAATATAGGCCAGCACCTCATCCACGCTCTTGCACTTCTTCATGCCCTGCGAAATCTTGAAGCCCCACGAGGCAGCCTTCTGCAAGTTCTCGTAATGGTAGCCATCAGCTGGAATCTCATCGCCCAGCAAGTAATAGAGGTAGGCGTCCAGTCCTCGCTCTGCCACCACTCTCGAACTCTGTGACTTCAACGTGCCGCTGGCAGCATTTCTTGGATTGGCAAACAGCGGTTCTTCACGTTTCGCCCGTTCCTCATTCAATTTCTCAAAAGAAGTCCAGGGCATCAGGATTTCACCTCGAATCTCAAACTCATGCGGATAGCCACTCCCCTCTTTCAGCTTCAACGGAATGGAACGGATGGTGCGCACATTGTTCGTCACGTCATCACCCTTCACCCCATCACCTCGGGTGACAGCCTGCACCAGTTCGCCGTCCACATACGTCAGCGATATGCTCAGGCCATCATACTTCATCTCTGCACAGATGTCAAAGTCTTCCCCTTCAAGTCCTTCTCTAACACGATTGTAGAAATCTCTGACTTCCTGTTCGTTATAGGTGTTCGCCAACGACAGCATGGGATACTTGTGGGCCACTGCCTTGAACGACTGGTTCAGGTCGCTTCCCACCCTCTGTGTGGGAGAGTTCTTGTCGGCATATTGTGGATAGAACAACTCCAGATCCTCCAGATGGTGCATCATCTGGTCGAACTCGTAATCCGAAATTGTCGGCTGATTCAACACATAATAATTGTAATTATGTTGTTCCAGCTCCCTTCTGAGCTGTTCTATCTCTTCCTTTGGGGTCATGTTTCCAGATTCTGTTGATGAGTGAATAATTTTTTAGCAGGTGAACAACCTCCCTTGACTGTCGTCTTGATAAGAAACAGAGTGAGGCGTTTTGTGTACAAAGGTAAGCATTTCTTTTCGAATAGAAAGTAAACAGAATGAAAATTTTGCCGTTTCGCAAATACTTTGTAACTTTGCAGCACTTTTCAAAAACTAAACAATGGAAGTCATCAATTCAGTAAAGGAACTCAAGGACAAGGTTTCTGCCCTGAGAAGTGAAAAGAAGACAGTCGGATTAGTGCCGACGATGGGTGCGCTGCACGCTGGGCACGCATCATTAGTGAGCAGAAGTGTGAAGGAGAACGACGCCACGGTGGTGAGCGTGTTCGTCAACCCCACCCAATTCAATGACAAGAAAGACCTGCAGGCATATCCACGGACACTGGAGGCTGACTGCGCCCTGCTCGAGAGCATCGGTGCCACGTATGTGTTTGCCCCGTCAGTGGAGGAGGTCTATCCGGAACCTGACACGCGCACGTTCTCATATCCACCCACAGACACGGTGATGGAGGGAGCTTTTCGTCCAGGACATTTCAACGGCGTGTGCCAGATTGTGAGCAAGCTCTTCATGATGGTGGAACCTGACAGAGCCTATTTCGGCGAGAAAGACTTCCAGCAGATTGCCGTCATCAAGGCGATGATTGCAGACTATGTAAGCCGTGGCGCAGAATGGGCAAAACGACTCGAAGCATGTCCCTGCCCTATCGTCAGAGAGGAGGACGGCCTTGCCCTGTCATCACGCAACACCCTTCTGGCTGACAACGAACGTGCCATCGCACCCAACATCTACAAGGCGCTGAAGGCAAGTGTCGAATACAGCAAGACTCACTCTGTGGAGGAGACGAAGCAGAAGGTCATCAGCGACATCAACGCAGTGGAAGGCCTTGAGGTGCAGTACTACGACATCGTGAATGCCCTCACGCTCGAGAGCGTCACCTCTTGGGACGATGCCGAACACGTGCAGGGCTGCATCACCGTCTTCTGTGGTGCCACCCCCATCCGACTCATCGACAACATCAAGTATAAATAACAAAGGACATGCAGATAGAAGTACTGAAATCGAAGTTGCATTGCGTCACAGTGACGGAAGCCAACCTCAACTACATGGGCAGCATCACTATCGACGAAGACCTGATGGATGCGGCTGGCCTTATCGCCGGCGAGCGTGTCTATGTCGTCAACAACAACAACGGCGAACGCTTCGACACCTACGTCATCAGAGGCGAGCGAGGCAGCGGATGCATCTGTCTGAACGGTGCGGCAGCACGTAAGGTGCAGGTAGGCGACACCGTCATCATCATGTCCTATGCCCTGATGGACTTCGAGGAAGCCAAGAACTTCACCCCTCAGGTGGTCTTTCCCGACAAGAACTCCAATAAAATCTTGTGAAAGCATAGAGATTTTGCTGACTAAAGAGGAAGACGGCGATGGTGCTGTCTTCCCCTTTTTTTCTTGCTGACGGATCATCTCCTGTTCATCTTTCCGCTCTTCTGAAAACTGTATTCTGTATTCTGTATCACATACCCTCGGTTCATCCAGGTTCTGATCATCTTGGTACACTTGTTCTGCTCGTTGGTCATCCCCTCCTGCCTTCTCACACGCTTGGCATCCTCCAGGGTGAAGGTGTCAGGCAGCAGTTCCAGCAGGTTTCTGGGGCCACGTTTGCCCACTCGCTCATCACCCCTGTTGGACTTCTCGATGTCTTCGCCAAAGAACTCCATCTTGCACCACAGGTCGTAGTTCAGGCTCCAGCGGATGAAATCCTCCATCGTCCTCTCCCACTTCTGACCGTTCGCCACATAGAGCACACAGGCTTTCAGCCATGCGATGACACACGCCCTGTGCGAGAGATTCCAATACACCTGATTCTGCGAGAGTCTTGCAAACTCAGCGCATTCAGCCTGCAACTTCTTGACCAGCCTCCAAGCCTGTGGACACTCCACGAGTCCCCTTGCGCCACAGAGGTTGTCGATGTAAGGTTTCAAGGCCTCGTCAAACGCTGCGTCATACTTGCCGTAGATGGGCTGTTCACCGCCAATCTCCTGTTCAGGAATCGTGCAGAAGTTGATGCGGCTGATGGGGCCATCGGTCAAGACATTCCTGAAGAACTTGCGACCCTTCTGAACCGTCGTGCAAGCGTTCCAGTTGAAGCGGCATTGGGGTCTGGCTGTCACGCTCTGCGTTCCCACACGAGTCTGTCCGTATTCAGCCCCCGGGTCGAAAGCAAGGCACATCAGCTGAAAGTGCTGCTTGCCCGTCTGACCTCTCAGCTGCTCGAACAAGTCCAGTTCGTTCAGCTTCACATACACGAAGTGTCCCTCTGCCTCGTCCATGCGGGTCACGAGTGCCGGCTTGGTCATATCCGGGTCAATCACCTGAATGACCAACCCGTCAGGTCTCACCATCTTGTCCTTGTTCGCCCCCCTCTTCTGACAGTCCTTCTTCCATTCTGCCTCACGACGTTCGTTCTCCTTGTCCCGCCGTTTGATGTCCGCCATGATGTGCTCGATGGGCTGGTCGATGCAACCCTTGCCCGCACCCGTCTCGGCCATCAGGCAGTTCATCAGCGTCGCCTCATGCTCCACGTGGTCCGTGTACTCAAATTTCACGTCATGCAGATGGGTGCCTAAGGGAGGGAATATCGCATTCGCCACAGCGGGCTTGTACTCGGCTGGAGTCTTCGAGGTCAGCAGCTCCACCAGCTTCGGCAACCTCTTCGGCATGGCCGGAGGGGTGAGCGTTGAGGACTGGGCACCATCTTCCATCATCTCTTCCCCTTCTTTCATCTTCAGACTCTGCGTGAAGAGTTCCTCCTGAAACTTGCACAGCTTCTGGTTGGGGTTGTAGTACTTGGCATAGAAGTCATTCACCAGCGTCTGGATGTTCGCATCCTGCCAGTTCCCGGGCATCAGTTCAGACAAGACGCCGTTGACCTCAGCCTTGCTGAGCAACTGCACCACGCCGCCCAGAAACACCTTCACCGTCGTGTGCCTGCCTCCCTCGTTCAGGAAGTCGCTCCACTTCAGCCCCTTCTCCTTCATCACACCCTCAGCGATAAACCTGATGCGCTCGTCAGCCTTTATTGGTTGAGGGTTTAGAGTCGAGGGTTTAGAGGTAGGGGGTTCCACACGTCCCGCATGGCTGCCCTCCACTTTATCGGCCTCCGGACTCACGGCCTTCAACCCCCTTCCGTCCACATCCAGGCCTCTGTTCAGAAACGCCTCCCTGCGCTCGTTCAGTTCCTCCTCCGAGAGGGCTTCGAGCCAACGCGCAGAACGGTAGATTTCCTCGTCCTTGCCTGTCAGGTAGATGAACCGCTCAGGGGTGATGCAACTCTCGTCATAAGGCACATCCATGTCCTGACAGAACTGCTTCTGCGTCTCCTCGATGGTCTTGCCCACAGGCAGCATCACCCAGATGTGCACCTTCTTGCGAGCCGAGTAGTCGATGCGCAGCACCATGCCTTCCCACTCGCCACCCTCTTCGCCGTTGAGTTCCATGGCACGCTTGACGGCCTGCTCCACCTTCTCCCTGTCATCCACATCCACACAGGTCATGAAGGTGAACTCCTCCGGCAGGATGTCAGCCTGCGCACGATGGTTGTTGTTGAACCTCGCATAATGGGGGCAGGCAAAGGGCAACCTTTCCTTCAGCTTCTCATTGCCCGATCTGATGTCTGCCACCATCTTCTTGAGCCAGCCTTCGGAGAGCAGCCCGTCAAGCTGCTCCGAAGACATCGGCTCTGCATAGCCACGGTGATCCTTGCTGCGGTCACCCGTGTGCTTTGTGTTTACTGCAATCATTTGCTTCATGGTCTTCATTTTATTTTTTTAGGATTACAGAATAGATTTAACAGAAGATGACCTCGTCCAGTTCGCAGTCCCTCAGTGCCGCCGTGGCGTCCTTCGCCTCCCTTTGCAGCACATGGCCTACGCCTGCCGCCCCCAGCCTCTTGGGCACGCTCTCATACACCTTGATGCGCTCAGGCGACTCCATCACCCTGCCGTGCTCCAGATAGCAGATGAGGCGTTCACTCGGCCTCTTGGGGTTTTTCCTGTTGTATGCCTTGAAAGTCAAAGCACCCGTGTTGCTGTCCATATAGAGGACACCTTCAAATCTCTTGCCCATCGCCAGCTGCTCCAGCAACTCGAGGGCGTTGATGATATAGATGAATTTTTTCATGATTTTGAGTTGTTTTTAGCGAGTGAAGCCTCTGAAATCCGATGGCCATCTTTAATCACGTGAA
>CADCQH010000022.1 GCA_902803605.1 uncultured Bacteroidales bacterium
CGGCTTCAATGACATCCGTGCCTATTCTGGCATAACAACTTCCGCTCCAAGTCACAATACGCGCTCCGTCGGGCTGAAGAAAACGAGATGGTATCAGGCGACGCACTGAATATGCCGACCCGGAAGCACACGAAAAGGAGGGAAAGGAAATCTGCTTAATCGGCTAAATCCGTGGTTAAAAATAAGTGGTATCTTTGGAGGATGAGTGGGGCTTTTCTTGGGGCATGAGTGAGCCTTCCTCATGTGGATGAGTAGGGCTTTGTCTGCAAAGGTTGTATTGTGCTTTCCTCGAAGTCGGGAAAGTTGGAATAATATTCCATGAAAGCAGATAAATTGGAATACTTTTTGTACCTTCTGACGGACTCCGTAACTTTGCAACGTCACACTTTTTCAAGTGGACTCTATCATGAATTTGGATGAAGATTAGTGTATTTGAATGATTTCTTGCGAGGACGTTTGGCTACATTGTTTTTTTAGTGTACCTTTGTTTCGTCAAAAGGAAAACTTGGTCATCAAAAAGAACTTTTAATATATATGAGAGGGAAAGTTCAGTTCGGGAAATGGTTAATGCTCCTTGTCATGGCATTCTTTGAAGGGGGACTGTCTGCATGGGGACAGTGGGGCGGTGAGGTTCGCTTCACGCCAGGCAGGCAACTGATCATGGATGAGTATTCAAGGCAGTGGATTCATGGAAGACAGGTCTATACGCTGGCGGCAGAATTGAACCATACGGCTGTCCCTTCAGACAGTGATGCCTTTGCTGCTGATTATGGTTATCCGACATTAAGTTTGGGTGTGGCATACGACTTCAATCATGGGGTGACGATGCATCGTTATCCTTCGCCATCATGGGGCAAGGCTCAGGAGGTGGATTATATGTCGAAACTGGGCAATGCGCTGACACTGTATGGAGCCTTTTCGCGTCCTTTGATTCGTACCCGTCATTGGGAAGCTGCCTATATAATAAGGATGGGGTTAGGCTTCAATGCGTCAAAGTATGATAAGAAGGACAATATTGATAATGAGTTGATAGGGTCGAATGCCACCATCTTCTTTGGGGCAGGATGCATGGTCTCTTACTTTTTCACGCCTGAATGGGCACTGACGGCTGGTATAGAGTATCATCACCACAGCAATGGGGCACTGTATCGTCCCAACAAGGGAGAGAATGCATGGGGTCCCACGGTAGGAGTGAAATATGCGCCAGCCCACAAGACGATTGTTGAGGCTCGTCGTCATGAAGGTGGTCTGGAGCGTCATAAGGAGGACAAGGGCTATTGGTATGCAGACCTTTCCGCAGGATTGGGGGCAAAGGCTTTGTTGGAAGATTGGCAACTTACACAGTTCAATACAGACCCGGATGACCCAGATTATCGGACGGGCAAATTTAATGTTTATCCAGCCTTTTCTGCGAGTGCATCCATCATGCGGAGATATGCCAGAAGATGGGCTTCAGGCTTAGGTGCTGATGTGTTTTATGGTACGTATGACCGTCGGGTTCGTGAGATTGAAAGGTTAGGGGTCATGACCGCTGGCACCAGCAAGGTCTCACCTTGGTCTGTTGGTGTTGCTGCCCGACATGAGGTGTATTACCATCGTCTGTCGTTAGCGATGTCATTGGGTGTTTATCTCTATCGTCACATGGGCATCAAGGCGAAGCAAATAGAAAAACCGTATTATGAGCGCATAGGTCTGCATTATTCGTTCCCTAAGTGGAACAATATGTATGTGGGGGTCAATGTGAATGCCCACCTCACGAAAGCTGACTTCACAGAAGTGACGGTGGGAGTGCCTCTGCGTGTGGACTGAAATAAG
This sequence comes from uncultured Bacteroidales bacterium, assembly GCA_902803605.1. Taxonomy (GTDB): domain Bacteria; phylum Bacteroidota; class Bacteroidia; order Bacteroidales; family Bacteroidaceae; genus Minthosoma. The sequence goes on from CADCQH010000022.1 coordinate 1,816, forward strand.
GACTTGGTCAGGGCTTAGGGCTTGGGATTTTTATTTGTAGCCTTCTTGGCGTTCTGGTTTCGCTTGATGATGTTGTAGGCTTGATAGATACCAAGTTCACCAGCCTTGGACAGATCGGGGATGGCTTTGGGGATGTCGTCAAGCAGGAGGTAGAGGAGGCCGCGATTAAAATAGGCCTCAGCAAACTGGTCTTTCTGTTCAATGATTTCAGTGAAACCTACGATGGCTTCGTTGATGTTGCCGGCCTGTGCAGCTTGGAAGGCTTGCTCAAAGGCGGTGAGAATGGCGGTCTGACCAGCATCCTGATAGATTTTATATGTGTTTGCGTTGGGGAGCATGAGCTTGGCTTCTTGCTCTCGATTCTGCACCTTCCCTCGGTATTCGCTTTCGTAGTTGGGTTCCGGATCGTGGGTGTCCTCTTCAACGAGTTTCTGGTAGTCGTCAAGATTGACCTGCGACATCTTGCGAGTCTTGTTCTTCTGGCGTGAAGTTGGGGTGGAGTAGCCGTAGCGTTGGGCGATTTGCTCCTTCAGCACATGCTCCTCATCACGGTTGGCTCCTGCGTTGTCGCCCACCATGCGGCGTGCAGCAGCACGACGTTCGTAGCCATAGAGGAATTTGGGAAACTCATTGATGACAGTGGTGTAGTCACGGATGGCACCCCTGTAGTCACCAATGTTCTCCAGCAGGGTGGCACGGTTGAAGGTGGCCATCATGTCATCGGGATCTATGGAAAGAATGAAGTTGAAGTCCTCAATGGCAAGGTTGTCTTCACCGACGTTGGCGCGTAGGAGTCCTCTGTTGTAGTGCCCGATGAAGTTGCGCGGTTCTATCTCGAGGGCAAGGTCATAATCAGCCATTGCCTCACGATAGCGATTCAGGTGATAATGGCAGAGGGCTCGATTGATGAGGCTTCCTGCACTTTTGGGGTTAAGGCGGATGGATTCATCGAAGTAGGGGATGGCTTCGCTGTATTGTTCGTGGGTCATCAGGATGTTGGCCTTGGCAACAAGGGCGTTGAGGTTGAACTTGTCCACTTCAAGGGCTTTGTCGATATAGGTCTCGGCAGTGGTCGTGTCCTTCTTTTGCATGAGAACTTGCGCCTTGATGGTGTAGCCGTCCGCTTGCTTAGCCCACCTGCGGATGATGATGTCGGTAATGCTGTCAGCACGATCAAGACTATCCATCTCAAGGTAGCAGAGTGCCAGATTATGCCAAAGAGCACGGGTGTCTGGCGACATCTCAGTCACTACTTTGTAGTCTTGGATAGCCTCAGTAAACTTGTCCATGTTGATATAGGCAAGACCACGAAGTTCATAACTGTTGGGAAAATAAGGATTACGTTGGATGGCTTCCGTACAGTCACGAATGGTGCCGGAATAGTCGTCAAGGTAGAACTTGGCCACGCCTCGATAGAAATAGGGCTCGTAAAGATGAGGTTTGTAATTGATGACCAAATTGAAGTAACTGATAGAGAGCACGTAGTCATCGTAGGCAATGGCATTGCGGCCAATGTTCATCATCCGGTCAGTATTGATTTGGGCATGACAAAATCCTCCCATCCCCCAAATGGGAAGGGCGACCGCAACGACTCGAATGAGTGTTGTAATGGATGATATGAAACGCGCTTTCTTCACGTTTGTTTTTCCTCAAGCCCCTCAACTTTCAACCCTAAACTCAAAACTCAAAACCCTCAACTCTCTACTCTCAACTCTCTACTCTCAACTCTCATCCCTTATTAGGCTTGCACTTATAATGAGCGGAGAACTTCCCCTTGGTCATGGCGATGAGTTTGGATTTAATCATCTGTTTGCGGAAAGGGGAGAGGCGGTCAACAAACATCTTGCCTTCGAGATGGTCGTATTCATGCTGAAAAACACGTGCTTCGAATCCTTCCAGCCAGCGCTCCTGTTCCTGTCCTTCCTCATCGAGGTAGTTGACCAGCACTTTAGCAGGACGTTTCACGCTTTCGTTGATGCCAGGAATGGAGAGGCATCCCTCAGACATGGATACGGTCTCTTCGCTCTCTTCGATAATCTCAGGGTTGATGAATGCATGACGATAGCCTTTGTATTGAGGTTCGTCATCAGAAATGACATCGAGGTCGATGATGAAAAGACGGATGGGCAGTCCTACTTGAGGGGCTGCAAGACCCACACCTTCAGAGCGTTCGAGTGTCTCAAACATGTTGGTGATGAGTTCCTTGAGATTGGGATAGTTCTCAAAATCGATTTCTTCGGCTGTCTTGCGGAGCACGGGCTGGCCGAATATGTACATGGGTAGTATCATTTACAATTTGACATTTTATGATTTATCTTTTGTATGTGTATGCATTTCCTTATTACCTTATACTTTGTAGGTAGTCTTCCAGAATGATGGTGGCACTGATTTTATCAACGAGTGCCTTGTCCTGTCTGGCTTTCTTGCCGATTCCGCTTTGGAGCATGGCTTGATGGGCGAGGACGGAGGTGAAACGCTCATCGTAATAGACGATATCCTTGTCTGGGAATAGTTTCTTCAGTCGGTTGAAGAAGGGTTCGATGCGCTTCATGTTTTCACTGGCCTCACCGTTCATTTGGGTGGGTTTGCCCACAACGATGACAGACACGTCTTCCTTGGTTACATAATCCATGATGAATCTCTCCAGTTCCTTGGTCTCTACTGTGGCGAGACCATTGGCAATCATCTGCAGCGTATCTGTCACAGCAATGCCAGTGCGCTTTTGTCCGTAATCTATGGCGAGTATTCTTGACATATTTTAGATTTCTAATTTTAGCACTTCCAGCATTTCGTCTTAATACCATTGGATGGAACTTGAGTAACTGGATTTCTTGTCGTATTTGAGGGCATCTGTGAGGGTGCTGGCATTGGCACGCAGGGAGATGTGGTAGCTGGTGTAGAAGCCAAATACGAGTCCGCAGGAGATGTTGAAGCAGTGCATGTCTCTGGAGATGTTCACGGTCGTCATGGAAATCTTCTTGGTGTTGAAGTCCCAGCCCGATGAGAAATTGCAATTCCAGTTACTTGCCAACTTCAGGTTGCCTGAGAAGTTCAAGTTTTGTGTGAAGGAGTAGGGGTAACGCATGGTCTTCACATTGATGTCCTTGCTTCGGTCTTCGTACATGGTCAGACCGTAAGAGATGGAGAATGACCAGGGCATTTCGAACTTCATGTAACCGTCCTTGTCCAATCCGTCAGATGATTCGCTGGCCTGCTTCTTGGGTTTGTTGGGGTCATCTATGTTGGTCTCCAGATCGTTGATGTCGTCCTCTTCTAAATCATCCTCGTCTTTGTCCTTTTCCTCTTCATCATCTCCTCCGTGTCCAAAGAGTTTCTTGAGGCTCTGCTTGATTTTCTTGAAGCTTTGGTTGTTGAAGGTGTAGGAGAGGTTCTTCGACAAACCTTGGAAACGTCCCCATCGGCCGTATGACCATTCCGTTCTGTTGCCCACTATAACATTGCCGTTCTTGTCAAATTCATAGGCATAGGTCATAAAGACGGCGCTCATGTTGAAGGTGGTCTTCCCCCATTTCAAACGCATACGGGTGGACAGGTTTGACCAAGGTTGGGTCTTGGCTGCCATGTTGTAGGATAGTGAGGCTCCCAATTCGTCGATGATGCTGATTCGCTTGATGGAGTCGTTGCGGTCCTTGATTTTTGCCTCCACGTTGTTAGAGATACTGAAACTTACGGATCCCGTCTTGCCTGTGCTGGGTGTGCCATAGAGCGAACCTGAATAGGGGGAGTAGGGCACCAGTGTCACGTTGCCGTCTTCGTCGGTGCGTGTGTAGGTTTTCCAATAGCCCCATTTCTCCTCACCGAAGTCTGGCGCATAACTGAAGCTGACTGAAGGGGTGAATACATGACGGACCATCTGGAGCTTATGTCCAAACACCTTCGGATTGGGCTTATAGAAACCGTACAGTTTGGTGTTGGCTGAGAGTGAGAGATTGTAGTCAAACACGCGGTTGAAGCCGTAGATGGTGTCGCGCACCACCTTTCGTCCCCCTTCGTCCCAACTCTGGATGACCTTGTTGGTGTACCACCGCTCGGTGTAGTTGAGCATGGGGGTGATATTGATATATTTTAAGATGTTGAACGAAGCCGAGATGGGGATATTGTGCTTCATGCCGTTCTTCCAGTCCTTGATGAGGGAGGAGTGCATCAGCTTGTCTTCTTTTGTCGTGATGGAGTTGGAGAGGCTACCCGTGTATTTGAAACTGATTTTCTCATACCAACGCTCTTTGCCGACTGCTACCTTCCGCTTGAAGGGATAGACTGTGGAGAGTGACCATGACATCGACGGGAGGGTCAGCGCAATGGTTGAGTCGCGCATATTTTGGGCGATGTTGGCAGAGGTGGACAGGGAAAGTCCGATTTTGCGGAAGTTGTGCGAATAAGATACCGAGGATGTTCGTGTACTTTGAGAATAGGAAGTGGGGTTGTAGAGCGAGGTGAGGTTGTTCTTCTCGTACGACTGCGTGGCGAAGTTCACGCTGGCGGAGAAGGAACTGTTAGGCGATGCCTTGGGGTCAGTGCGGTGACTCCACTGAACCTTGAAGTTCTTCGTGACGCCATAGTCGGGCAGGTTCTTCTCTCCCTCCTTTGTCACCTGATAGTTGAAGTAGAAGTTGCCGGAATATTTGTAGCGCTTCTTGTAGGTGGTCTGCGTACCGATGCCCCAAGAACCCTTCGTGAAGATTTCGCCCGTCACCTTCAAATCCATATAGTCGCTGATGGCGAAATAGTAGCCACCATCACGCAGATAGAAGCCTCGGGTGAATTCATCGCCATATGTCGGCATGATGAAGCCGCTGGCGTAAGTGCCCGTGATGGGGAAGTAGGCGAAGGGGACGGCAAGGGGGAGCGGCACGTCCTCCACCACGAGCCAGGCTGGACCAGAAAATACATTCTTGCCAGGGCGGACTTTAGCACGTGACATGCGAATGTAGAAGTGGGGATGCTCTTCGTCACAGGTGGTGTAGGTGCCGCCGCGCAGGTAATACTCGCCTTCGGAGCCTTTTTTCGACTCCTCGGAGGTTAGGAACCCTTCTTCCTGTTCGGTATAGATGTTGGTGATGAAGCCCTTCTTTGTCTTGAAGTTGTATGACATCGTCTCCGTCTTGTACTCGTCACTTCCCTCCTTGAAGACAGGCTTGCCATACTTGTTGCCAAGTGAGTCCAAGGCATATTCCGCATACACGGTTGAGCTGTCCATGTTCATGCGGATGTTCTCGGAAGTCAGGTTGATATTTTGGTACTTCACGTCGGCGCTGCCATAGAGATGCGCTGTTTTCGTGTTCATGAAGAAGGTCATGGAATCCTTGGCCGTATAGACCACGGGGGCGTCGAGCGCACTCTTTGTCTGTGCCCTGTGGATGGAATCCTCCACCGCTGCCACTGAGTCGTTCCACTGGATGGCTTGCGATGTCTTCGGCTCAATGCCATGCTCGCGGTCGAACTGTGCCTTTAGTGAGTCCAGGTTCAAGAGCAGGGAGTCGTTCTCCGTCATCGTTGTCAGGGAGTCGTTCTCCGTCATCGGCCCCAGCGAATCCTTTGTCTCATCCACCTCTGTCGTATCCACAGCATAAAGGCCGGCAATTCTGTGCGATTTGCCGACCAAAGGAGTATTGAGAGCCGTCGTAGATAGTACCGTGATCAGTACGAAGAAAAACGCTATGAACCTTTGACTTCTCATAAAAACGGTGCAAAGGTACGAA
>CADCQH010000023.1 GCA_902803605.1 uncultured Bacteroidales bacterium
GTCAACGGCACTCTTCAGCCAGGAGAATCGGCAACCGCCACCTCTGGCTACATCAACCTCGGTGGCAAGAACGTGACGGTCAATCAGACCGGAAAGATTGCCATCGCACTCAGAAAGACAACCACCGATTTTGCCATCAACAACAGTCATCTCCTAAATATCGGCACGCTCAATCTGAAAGACGGAGCCACCATTAGTGCATACATCAGCCCAAGGAACATGGATAAACTCACCACCGATGAAGCGGTGCCTGACTCCTTCTATGTATGGAAAGATGTACAGAAGGTCACTATTGCAGGCAAGCTCAATTTCGACCTGCCTCAGTTGCCCGTCTATCAATCTTGGGACACCAGCCGCATCAATGAGGGCCTCCTCTTTGTGCGCTTCAACAAAGCCCAGTATGAAGATTACGTGACGAGTCTCTCAGATATCTCTACAATGGAGACCGTCACTGTTGAGGTGCTCAATGCCAACGGCATCGCCATCAGCACCTTCTCCTGCGAGATGGAGAAGGTAAATGCCTCCTTTGCCGCTGCTGCCCTGCCGAAGGGCATCTACCTGTTGCGCATCCAAAGCGAGACAGGCAAGAAGACCACTCTGAAAGTAATGAAATAAAATCAAACCTATATGAAGACAGACATAGAAATCGCGCGTGAATGCAAGCTCAGCCCCATCGAGGAGGTAGCACGCTACATCCAGATACCAGAGGAGGAGCTTGAACGCTACGGCAAGTACATCGCAAAAGTACCCACCCATCTCATCGACAACAAACGGGTGGCGAAGAGCAACCTCATCCTGGTCACAGCCATCACCCCCACCAAGGCGGGCATCGGCAAGACCACCGTCAGCATCGGACTCTCCCTCGGACTGAACAAAATCGGGAAGAAAGCCATTGTCGCCCTGCGTGAACCCTCATTGGGTCCTTGCTTCGGCGTAAAGGGAGGAGCGGCAGGAGGAGGATATGCCCAAGTGTTGCCGATGGAGAAGATCAACCTCCACTTCACGGGCGATTTCCATGCTGTCACCACAGCCACCAACATGATTGCAGCCCTGCTGGACAACTATCTCTTCCAGCATCGCGACGACGGCTTTGCACTCAAGGAAATACTATGGAAACGTGTGCTCGACGTGAATGACCGCAGCTTGCGCAACATCGTGACAGGTCTGGGTCCTAAGACTGACGGCATCCCGGCCGAGACGGGCTTCGACATCACGCCTGCCTCTGAAATCATGGCGATACTCTGTCTTTCCAAAGACCTTGATGACCTGCGCAGACGCATTGACAATATCCTCCTTGGCATCAAGATGGACGACACACCCTTCTATGTCAGGGATATGGGCGTGGGCGGCGCCATCACCGTGTTGCTGATGGATGCCATCAAGCCCAACCTCGTGCAGACCACAGAGCAGACTCCCGGCTTCGTGCATGGGGGTCCTTTCGCCAATATCGCCCATGGATGCAACACGCTCCTTGCCACACGCATGGCGATGACCTTTGCCGACTACGTGGTGACAGAGGCAGGCTTCGGCGCAGACCTGGGTGCTGAGAAGTTCTTCGACATCAAATGTCGCAAGAGCGGGCTGCAACCTAAACTGACAGTCATCGTCGCCACCACACAAGGACTCAAGATGCACGGAGGCGTTCCTGTTGAACTCATCAAGGAACCCAATATCGAAGGACTCACCAAGGGCTTCGACAACCTCGACCGTCACATCCGCAACCTGAAAGGGTTTGGACAGAGCGTGGTGGTTGCATTCAATCGTTTTGACACCGATACAGAAGAGGAGATTGAGCTTGTGCGTCAGCACTGCAACAGCATCGGCGTGGGCTTCGCCATCAACAATGCCTTCCACGAGGGAGGTGAAGGAGCCAAGGAACTGGCTCAGTTGGTCGTTGACACCATCGAGCATCAGCCCTCCCATCCGCTCACATTCACCTACGCAGACAGCGATTCCATCAAGACGAAAGTGGAGAAGGTATGCACCAAGATTTATGGTGCTTCCAGCGTCACCTACGGCAAAACTGCAGAAGCAGCGTTGTTGCGCATCCAGAAGTTGGGACTTGAACACTACCCTATCTGCATTGCCAAGACCCAGTTTTCGTTCTCTGCAGACAAGAAGCTGTATGGAAGTCCTCGAGACTTCAGCATCAAGATACGTGACTTTGTCATCAATACGGGTGCAGAGATGATTGTCGCCATCGCGGGTGACATCATGCGCATGCCAGGATTGGCGAAGTCACCACAGGCAGAACGCATCACCATCGTGGACGGACTGATTGAAGGACTTTCGTAAAACCTTAGCTCGAGCCAAATGACCGATTAGCTCGAGCCAAATCCCCCATTAGCTCGAGCCAAATGACCAAATGGCTCGAGCCATTTTTTTGGCCAAAATGAAGGGATAAAGTAGAGGGATAGTTTCTCGTAAGGAAACTACCAGTTAGTCGTAAGGAAACTACCAGTTAGTCGTAAGGAAACCTCCCCCCTCTCGTCATGTAACTCTGGTACAAAGGAAATCAAAAAAGGTGTGGAGCGTTGGCTCCACACCTTTTGATATAGAATGTTACGTTGGAATTACTCGATTGCAACACCTGCTGCATTGTACTTCACACCGTTCTTCACGATAACGATCTGACCATTGATGAAGTACTTGCCATCCTTA
>CADCQH010000024.1 GCA_902803605.1 uncultured Bacteroidales bacterium
ACGAAGACATTGGGCGGCCTTGATTCTCTTGCGGTTCCTGTGCTGATGATCCTGAACGCCAACCAGACTTTCGTCGCTTACAATCCCCAATGGGAATACCCCCACGGAGCGCACGACAACTGGCCAGTCTATACATGGCGGAAAGGCGATAACAAACTCCCCAATGGCGATGGAAGCTTCTTCCTCGTAGCCAAGCAGCTGCAGCTCGTCGACAGCTACAGAGACGAATACAGCCTGTCCATGATGATACAGAGCCTCACGGCAAAACGACTGGTGGTGAAATACTACTATGACGGAGAGGACTGCACTGTCACCTACGGCCGTGATGGCGACGGGGCGGATTACTTCAGTAACGGCGGCGGCTCCACAAGCCCAAACAACAAACTTGTGGGGTCATGGGAGATGACCTCTAGTTCTGAACGGTACGCTCCTACCGGCTGTCCCTTCATTTTCAAAAGCGATGGCTCGGGATACTACATCGATGAGGATTACGGTTACATCAATTTCAGTTACACTTTAGCTTCCGATGGCAGTTTCACTATTATATTCAGTGGTGGAGGAAGCACCTCCGGAAAACTGACATTCTCGGGCGATACGGCAAGTGGAACATACAGCAAATCTGGCTCCTCGACCACTTACACCTTTACGCTCAGGAAAGTTTCATCGGGTGGAAAATGACTCGGGCAGGCTCTGAGAAGGACATCAACGTCGAGTTCGTGGGCGACCTTGAAGAAGTTGACGACATCGACAGCGTGACTGCTGACGAAACAGCCGACGCATGGTACACGCTGGACGGCGTGAAGCTCGACGGCAAACCGACCGCACCCGGCATTTACGTCTGCGGCGGAAAGAAGGTCGTGATACGGTAACGCATCATCCCATGAGGCGGGAACGTTTAAACTACGTAGTTCTGAACATCCCGCCCCATGGGAACCTTTAAACTACGCAGTTCTGAACATCCCGCCCCATGGGAACGTTTAAACTGCGCAGTTCTGAACTTCCCGCCTCATGGGAACCTTTAAACTGCGCAGTTCTGAACTTCCCGATGCCCGGGAACCTGAATACGAGATTTTTTTTATAGTTAATTTTATTACTAACCCTCAAATCTATTCAAAAAAATGGCTGATTACAACCCATTGAACTACGGATGGTTGAGAGATTTGACCAATCCGAATCATGATGGCATCACACAGCAGATAGATGACTGCGCGATGAGTTTTGTGACTGAAAACGCCCGCTTCATCGAGAAGCGGAATGCCGTACACCAGTGCCGCCTGCAGGAGGACGAGGTGTGGCTGACGGTGCAGCGCGACCCAGTGGTGAAGCGTCTGGCGAAGGCCGATTACAAGCAGGATGCCTACATCTCGGCCATGCGCTACACGAATCTGGCTCACGCCAACCTGCCGGAGGAGGAGCCGACGAAGGCCGAGGCCGTGGAGTGCGAGCAGGTGTTCAAGGACTTCAAGTTCCGCACTGACAACAGCTACGGCGCCGAGGCTGACAAAATCATCCAGATGCAGCAGAACTTCCAGGCGCACGAGACGTTCCTCACGCAGATTGGCGCATGGACGTTCCTGACGAAGGCTGTTGAGCAGGCCTATCTGGTGCGCGAGTTGCTCTTGGAGCGCGCCACGACCGAGGGCGAGTTCGTGAAGGGTGCGATGAAGAATGCACGAGCAGCCACCGACGCTGCCATCGCCGAGCTTTTCCGCACCGTCGATGCGATGATGGATCTCATGCCGTCGGCCGAACTCACCGCGCTCTACACCCGTCTGAAGGGTCTTGAGATTTATGCGAAGAAATACAACCTGCCTAGCGCCGGTTCTTCGTCTTCTTCGTCATCTTCCCAGCAGGGCGGCTCATCTTCTGAACAAGGAGGTGGCTCTGAGAATGGCGGCACTACTCCGCAACCTGACCCTGACGCAGGCTTTGGCGGCGGCGACAACAATGGTGGTGGCGACAACAATGGTGGTGGCGGAACGACTCCGACTCCCGACCCTGACGCAGGCTTCGGCGGCGGCGACAATCAGGGCGGCGGCGACAACAATGGCGGCGGCACGACTCCGACTCCCGACCCGGACGCAGGATTTGGAGGAAATTGAAAAAAATGAAAGAATGAAAGAATGAAAGAATGAAAAAGATTTAGGAGCTCAGAATTGAAAAGAGAGGCGGGAAGTGTCCCGCCTCGCCTTTTTCTTACAGAATTATTTTGTATTTCTCTCACTTAATCGTACCGTTGGCTTCGCCTAAGGTACTCACGCTCGGAAATAAAAATAAAAAGGAGATTTTATTTTGTATTTCTCTCACTTAATCGTAACTTTGCCAATCAAAGACGGAAAGGAATGCTTGTATATGCCATAGACAGGACGATGGACGGGGTGCTCTCGGCTGTGTTTGATGCCTTCTCGCTGCATCAACGGCCCGATGCCCTGATAGGGAAGGGGGAGCCTCTGCCGCTGTTCTGCGAGGAGGTGCACGAGGTGATGACGGCTGACGACAGGGCGCAGCGGGTGTGGGCAGGATTGGAGAAGCGGATTTCGAAGGAGGCGATGAGGCTGCTGGCTGTGAGTTATCTGTCGGAGGAGCCTGAACTGGACACGCCTCTCTTTCATTATATATATAAGGTGTTCTGTCAGGCGGAGGGGGCAAGGAGCATCGAGCGGAATTTTTCTGACCCCGATGTGCTGACGGTGACGAATGTGTTCAGGAGGGTGATGCATGAGCGGTTGCGGATGATGCAGTTCGTGCGCTTTCAGAAGGCGAAGGATGGGACGTATCTGGGGGTGGTGTCGCCCGACCACAATGTGCTGCCTCTGGTGGTGAATCACTTCAAGGACAGGTTCGGCGACCAGCCGTGGCTGCTCTACGATGCCAAACGGCGGTACGGGTTCTACTATGACCAGCAGGATGTGACGCGCATCACGTTTCAGGATGAGGAGGCTTTGCCGTTTGACCTCGATAGCGGCAAGCTGAATGACGAGGTGCTGAGCGAGGATGACAAGCTCTTCCAGGAACTGTGGCGCACTTACTTCAAGGCCATCTGCATCCGCGAGCGGATGAATCCGAAGAAACAACTCAGCGACATGCCCCGAAGGTATTGGAAGTACATGACGGAGAAGCAGTGATAGGTAAGAGGTATGAAGTAAGAGGTGAGAGGTAAGATAATGAACAATAATAATCAAACAAAAAGATGATGACACCACAGGAAGCAAGAAATCAGAAGCTGGCTGAGCAGATGATCAAGAATCTGAATCGCCGCAACATGGAGGCCTTCTATTGCCCTACGGGTGAGGAGGCCGTGAAGAAAGTATCGGAACTGATAGCCGACGGGAGCAGCGTGACGTGGGGAGGTACTGCCACGGTCCGCGACCTGGGCATTCCGGAGGCACTGAAGGAGCGGAAGACGCTGGAGGTGCTGGACCGTGACCAGGTGGAGAGTCCGGAGGAAAAACTGCAGATGTACTTGAGGGCCTTCTCCACGGATGTGTACCTGACGAGTGCCAATGCCATGTCGGAAGACGGCGAGATCGTGAACATAGACGGCAATGGCAATCGGGTGGCAGCCATCAGTTGGGGACCGAAGAAGGTCATCTTCGTCGTCGGGCTCAACAAGGTGGCTCAGACGCTGGAGGCTGCCATAGCCAGGGCAAGGAGCACGGCGTCGCCCGTCAATGCGCAGCGTTTCGACATCAAGACGCCCTGTCGGTTGGACGGCAGATGTCACGACTGCAACTCGCCCGAGAGCATTTGCAGCTACATCCACATCGTGAGAAACTGCCGCAACAAGGGACGCCTCGTCGTCGTGCTGATCGGCGAGGACCTGGGGTATTGATGGGAGATGATGGGAGAGATGGGAGATGTGGGAGAGATGGGAGATGATGGGAGAGATGGGAGATGATGGGAGAGATGGGAGAGATGGAAAATCTGGGATATTAAAAAGAAACTGGGGGCGTCATGCCCCCAGTTCTTTTCCAAAACATTGCTGAAATTCGCTCTCGAAGTTTGGGGTCAGCACCTCTTTCCCCATCGCCTCACGAATCTCCTGCATGGTCCAGAAACGGCCTCCGTCCAGTTCGTCGGCTGAGGGACGTATCTCGCCGTCATAGGTGGTGCGATTCACATAGACCAGCTCACGTTCACGCTTGCTCTCAAACACATATTTCTGGATGAATTCGGGCTGGAAGTCGGTGATGCCCAGTTCTTCCCTCACCTCACGATGCAGTGCCTCCTCAGGGGTCTCGCCAAAGTCGATGTGGCCGCCGACGGCCGTGTCCCACTTGCCGGGCTGTATGTCCTTCCACGCAGGTCTTCTCTGCAGGTAGATGTCACCCCGGGCATTGAACACGTGAAGGTGCACGACCGGGTGGAGCAACTTGGAACCGCCGTGGCACTCGCCCCGCGTGGCTGAGCCTGTCACCCTTCCGTCTTCATCGACGATGGGAAAAATCTCTTGCTGATTGTCCATGCTTCCGGCTTATTCGTAGTGTCTGATTCTGACGTCGATGCCGTCGTCCTTGAGCAGGGCAGGAATGCCGCTCACGTCCGTCTGTCCGTAGTGATAGGGGAACAGCACCTTGGGCTTCACCACCTTGGCGGCCTTGAGCAGCTGCTCGGGAGTCATCGTGTAGGGCTGGTTGCAGGGCATGAAGGCAATGTCGATGTCCTTGATGTCAGCCATCTCGGGAATGTCCTCCGTGTCTCCTGCAATGTAGATTCTCAATCCGTCGATGGTCAGGATGTAGCCGTTGTCCCTGCCCTTGGGGTGGAACTGAAGATGTCCCTCCGTGTTGTTGTAGGCGGGAACGGCTTTGACGGTGATGTCGTCAGCCAGTTTCAGCACGTCGCCGTTGGCCATGATGTCGCCCGACCCATACATGTCGGCACACCGCTTGTTGGTGATGAAGCGTGTCTTCTCGCCGGTCAGCACCTTGATGGCCTCCTTGTCAAAGTGGTCGCCGTGTTCGTGAGTGACGAAGAGGTAGTCGGCCTTGGGCATCGCAGCGTAGTTGATGACCTTGTTCCCCATTTTGCTCACAGGGTCCACCTCGATTTCCTTTCCATCGTATTCGATTCGGATGCTGGCGTGGACGAGTGCATGGAACCTGACTTCCTTTCCGCCCTTCGTCTTGAACACGTCCAGCTCGTAAGAATCGGCGGTCGTGGATTGCGCTGCGGATGCATTCACAGCCACATTCTCATGATTCTTCTGGCCACATGCAGATGTCATGCCAAAGACGGCCAGCAAACAAGCTAAAATCTTTCTCATATATTCGTTATCGGTTTTAGTGGGTATTACTCCCATGTTAGTATTCGGCTCTACATCCTTGACCGCATCGGTGTGGGTCTGGATGTAAAAAAAGAAAAGTCGCTGAAGAATCAGCAACTTACCTTTGATTTTGGTGATCCGCTTGGGGCTCGAACCCAAGACCCCAACATTAAAAGTGTTGTGCTCTACCTACTGAGCTAGCGGATCTACCTATTGGCTTACTGGGCTCCCCTCGACAGGGAATGACAGGGTTTTATGTCTGTCCTTTGCCGTAAGCGGGTGCAAAGGTAGTGCATTTTTAGGATAGTACAAAATAAAAGAGGAACTTTTTTGCCTTTTCAATCTTCTTTTTGCTCCTTGACATCCTTTTCCTCCGTTTCTTCCAGCACATATCTCTTGTAATAGGAAACGATGAGGGTGGTGAGCGGAAGGGCGACGATGAGGCCGACAAAGCCCAGAAGACTGCCCCAGATGGAGAGGGCGAGCAGGATGACGGCAGCATTGAGACCCGTCACCTTGCCCATGATGCGAGGGGTGAGCACCCAGTCCTGGATGGCTTGCACCACTGCGAACACGATGAGGGCGGAGAGGATAATGCCCCAGAAACTCTGTCCCGTGTCATAGGCTTTCAGCAGCGACAACATGATGGTGGGGATGAAGCCGATGACTTGCAGATAGGGCACGAGGTTGAGGAATCCGATGAAAAGCCCCAGCGGAATGGCCAAGGGGAAATCGATGATGAGGAACCCGATGGAGAAGAGCACGCCCACACACATGGCGATGATGGTCTGTCCACGGAAATAGGCGTTCATGCCCTTCTGCAGGTCAAGCATGATCTCCTGAACGATGCCTCGCTTGCTCTTGGGCATCATCTTGAACAGACCCTCTGCCATCGCTTCATAATCCACGAGGATGAAGAACATGTAGATGATGGCAATCAGCGAGGCGATGAAGCCCACGATGGCACTCACGCTGCTGCTCACAATCGAGAAGAACTGCGGCACCTTCTCTTCCAGGAACTGCGACACGTCCTGCACGGTCAGCGCCTTGGAGATTTCGTTGAGGTCTATGTTGTGCTTGATGAAGTTCTGCACTTCGGACGACACGGAAGCCACCGTCGAGTCGGTGGTGACGTATTCCACGATGATGTCCTTCAGATGCCCCATCTCATCAATGATGGGAGGAATGATGAGGTAGCACCCTCCTGTGATGACGCCCATGAGGAGCAGCATGGTGATGATGATGCTCAGCACTCGTGACTTCACGTGGCATTTGTACTGGATGAATTTTACGATGGGGTAGAGCAGGTAGGCAATGAGCCACGCAACCAGGAAGGGAATGAGTACGGCGCTGAGCCGCTGAATCAGGAGGTAGGCCCCCACCAGAATGATGATGCTGATGAGAATGCGCACCACACGGTCGAATGTAAATGTCTTTGTCTTCATTGTCGTGACATTTGGAAAAATGTGAAGATTTTCGCCACGAAGATACGTAAAAAAATGTTGTTTCATTACTGATAATGTGAAAAAAAGTTGTTTTTGAGTCTAAAATTCACGTTGTGAGCATTTTTATTCATACTTTTGCAGCGTAAAATTCATCAATGGTGGAATTTGTGAGCGCGACAACGTCAAAACTTTATGTGGTGCCGACCCCTGTGGGCAACATGGAGGACATGACCTTCAGGGCTGTGCGAGTGCTGAAAGAAGCCGATTTCATATTGGCAGAAGACACACGCACATCCAGCGTGCTGTTACGGCATTATGACATACATGGCGAACTGCTTTCGCACCACAAGTTTAATGAGCATGAGACGGTGCAGCAGGTCGTCAGAAGGCTTGAAGGCGGGGAGACGGCGGCTTTGATAAGTGATGCTGGCACTCCAGGCATCAGCGACCCAGGGTTCCTGCTGGTGAGGGAATGTGTGAAGCATGGCATAGAGGTGCAGACCCTTCCAGGTGCGACGGCATTTGTGCCGGCATTGGTCAGCAGCGGATTGCCTTGCGACAAGTTTTGCTTCGAGGGTTTCCTGCCTCAGAAGAAGGGACGGATGTCGAGGCTGGAGGCCTTGAAGGATGAACCACGCAGCATCGTGTTTTACGAGTCGCCTCGCCGATTGGTGAAGACCCTGCAGCAGTTTGTGGAGGTCTTTGGCGAAGAACGGCAGGTGAGTGTGGCAAGGGAAATCTCCAAGGTGCACGAAGAGCATGTGAGGGGAAGCCTGAAAGAGGTGGTGGCGCATTTCACGGCTACAGAACCGTTGGGCGAAATTGTGATCATTCTGGCAGGAAGCAATGGTGACGCTCATTTCAACGCTGACTTGTCGATGGACACCGCTTGCCCATCCAAACGTACTAAAGATGCGAGGACTCAAGAGGCAACGCCACAAGACCCTCAACTCTCCATATTGATGGGTACAGGTAAGAAAAAGAATAAGTATAAATAATGTTTTAATGTAAAAAGATATGAAGAAGATTATTTTCATGGCAGCGCTTGTTGCAATGCTTGCCAGTTGTATTGACGGATTCAAGGGAGGTTCAAATAATGACCGCGAACGTGATTCGCTTCGTAACGTCATCGACCAGAAAGACGACGAACTGAACGACTTGATGGGAACTTTCAATGAGATTCAGCAGGGTTTCGACCTCATCAATGAGGCAGAGGGACGTGTCAATATGCTGCGTTCTGGCGCTGAAGGCAACAATTCTGCTGAAAATATCCGTGAGAACATGCAGTTCATTCAAGAGACGCTCGATGAGAACAAGCGCAAGATTGAAGAATTGCAGAGCAAACTCAAGTCAAGTTCCATCAACTCCACCAAACTGAAGGAGGCAATCAGTTCCCTCACCCAGCAGCTTAACGAGAAGAATGCTGAATTGGAAACCCTTCGTGCCCAGCTCGC
>CADCQH010000025.1 GCA_902803605.1 uncultured Bacteroidales bacterium
GCCGTCATCAACGAAGGTACGGGTCGTGCCCTGCGGGGAGGAGCTTATCACATCACAGGAGACCTTGGTGGCAAAACCGGTACGACAAACAGCAACGCCGACGGTTGGTTCATTGGTTTCTGCCCCAAACTCGTTGTAGCAAGCTGGGTAGGTGGTGATGACCGTGACATCCACTTCGGCAGTATGGCCTTCGGTCAGGGTGCCCGTGCTGCCCTGCCTATCTTTGGCAAACTCATGAGAAAAATCTATAATAGTAAACTCTTCGATATTAACGAAAAGGACAAGTTCGATATCCCCGAAGGTTACAAACCTTGCGACAATGACCTGATGGATCTTCCTAGCGCCGAAAGAGTGCTTCACCCGATTGAAGAAGACCCCGTTGAATACGACGAGGAATTCTTCTAACCAGCCCACGCTTTAGGTAATTGTCCCATCTGAAGAGTAAGCTACCCATATCATTCATCTCATGAAATTCATAGGAATCATACCAGCTCGCTACGCCTCCACCCGCTTTCCCGCCAAACCTTTGGCCATATTAGGGGGGAAGACCGTCATTGAGCGCGTCTATCGACAAGTTGAAGGAGTACTCGATGACGTATGTGTCGCCACCGACGATGAACGCATCATGTCAGCCGTCAAGGCATTTGGAGGCAAAGCCGTCATGACCAGCGTCAACCACAAGAGTGGTACCGACCGTGTGCAGGAGGCTTTCACCAAAGTCGGACAGGGCTTCGATGTCATTGTCAACATTCAGGGCGATGAACCCTTCATCCAAGCACAACAGTTGGAAGCCATCCGCCAATGCTTCGATGACGAAAGTGTAGATATCGCTACCCTCGTCAAGCCCTTCAAACCCGAAGATGGATTTGCTGCATTGGAAAACGTCAATTCTCCCAAAGTTGTGGTAAACAAAAAGATGGAGGCACTATACTTTTCACGCAGCATCATTCCCTTCACCCGTGGTAAAGAGCATTCTGAATGGCTTGCTGGCCACACTTACTACAAGCACATCGGCCTTTATGCCTATCGAGCCAACGTGCTCAAGGAGATCACCTCCCTGCCTCAATCCAGCCTTGAGTTGGCTGAATCCCTCGAACAACTCCGTTGGTTAGAGAATGGCTACAAAATCAAGGTCGGCATCAGCAATATCGAGACCATCGGCATCGATACCCCAGAAGACCTTGCTCGAGCAGAGGAGTTCTTGCAATCACATACTATTTAACTTTTAGTTTTCAGCACATCCTCCAGCCGGATGATTTCCTGCTTGTATTCCTCTGCCTTGAGGAATTCAAGATGCTTTGCAGCCTCCTTCATCAACTTACGATTACGGTCAATGGCACGACGAAGTTCGTCGAGAGTCATAGCATTGTAAATGGTATCAGCCTCAGACTCTGCCGCCAAGGACGCATTCTCCTCAATGTAAGCATTGCCAATGTATTCGACAGGTTTGTGCCGATTGATGGCAACTTGCGCCTTCTGAATCTGCATGGGGGTGATGCCATGTTCTTCATTGTATGCCATCTGCTTCTTACGACGGCGATTGGTCTCGTCAATGGTTTGCTGCATCGTTTCAGTGATGGTCTCTGCATACATAATGGCAAGACCATGCACATTGCGGGCAGCACGTCCAATAATCTGAACAAGAGAACGATGGTCACGAAGAAAACCTTGATAATCAGCATCAAGGATTGCGACAAGCGAGACTTCCGGCAAATCCAATCCCTCTCGCAAGAGATTAACACCTATGAGGACATCGTAGGTACCTGCACGGAAGTTGTTGATGATATCCACACGATCAAAAGTGTCCACATCTGAATGAATATAGTTGGCCTTGATGCCCACGCTGTTGAAGAAATTTGACACCTCTTCAGCTTGACGTTTGGTGGAGGTAATAACCAATGTACGCTCCCCTACTTCATTACGTTGATGAATTTCTTCGATGAGGTCATCCATAAAGTTATATTTGGGACGAACCTCAATAGGTGGGTCAAGCAAGCCTGTAGGGCGAATTAGTTGCTCAACTATCAAACCTTCAGCACGTTCCAACTCATACTCAGCAGGTGTAGCCGAAACATAGATAGTTTGTGGAGTCAGTTCTTCAAACTCTTCCAAACGCAATGGGCGGTTATCCAAAGCAGCCGGCAGACGAAAAGCATAATCCACCAGATTCTCCTTACGATGACGGTCACCACCCCACATCGCCTTCACTTGTGGAATGGATTGATGGCTCTCATCGACAATGAGCAGATAATCATCGGGAAAGAAATCCAACAGACAATAAGGACGTTCCCCAGCCGAACGCCCATCAAAGTAACGAGAATAGTTCTCGATACCAGAACAATGGCCAGTCTCGCGAATCCATTCGAGGTCATTGGTCACTCGCAACTCTATCTGTTTCGCCTTCTCCATATCGCCTCGCTCCTCATAATACAAAATGCGTTTCTGTAAGTCATCCTCTATATCGTGGATGGCCTTTATGGTTTGCTCTTTCGTGGTCATAAAGAGATTGGCAGGATATATTCTGTACTCCTTGTAAGAAGTGATGGGATAAAGCGTATGGATATCCAATTCCTGAATATCATCAATCGTTTCATCAAAATAGCAGATTCTCAGAATCTTCTCATCATAAGCAAGATAAATATCTACCGTTTCTCCCTTCACCCTGAATTGCCCGCGTTCCAATTCTTCTGCTGTGGCCAAGTCATTGTTGACATAAAGCATATCCACCAACTTGCGACGCAGGATTTCAATGGGCAGGTCTTGATCCACCTGAATGGTGAGAATATTTTCAGCATAACTCGTTGGTGCGCCCATTCCATAAATACATGATACAGAAGAAACAATGATGACATCTTTCCGTCCAGAGAGCAAAGCTGAGGTGGCAGCCAGACGACGACGGTCAAGATCCTCGTTGATGGCCAGATCCTTTTCAATATAGGTGCCCGTGGAGGGGATGTAAGCCTCGGGTTGATAATAATCATAGTAGCTCACATAATATTCAACAGCGTTATTGGGAAAGAAAGCCTTCATCTCTGTGTACAGCTGATGCGCCAATGTCTTGTTGTGGCTGAAGATGAGGGTTGGCTTGCCAACGTTCTGGATGACATTCGCCATCGTGAACGTCTTGCCTGACCCTGTCACTCCCAAGAGAACTTGAGCTGGCACACCATCCAGCACACCCTGTGTGAGTTGCTTGATGGCTTGAGGCTGATCACCCGTGGGTTGAAACTTCGATATCAATTGGAAATCCATGCTTATCATTAACGCTTTTGGGAGTGCAAAATTACGACTTCTATCTGTAATAAACCCTAAAAGGGGGTGTTTTTTCTAAAGAAAAGTGAAATATTCCCCCTCCGTTACCCATTCTTCTTGAAAATCTTTGTAACTTTGCGGTCGAAATTCCAAAAAGAATGAAGAAAGCATTGACTATCGCCTTGATTTCAGTACTGCTGTTGAGTTCCTGTCACTCTTACAACAAACTACTGAAATCAAGTGATTATGGTTACAAATACGAAGCCGCGAAGGAATACTACTTTGCGGGGCAATACACTTGGTCATACCAACTGCTGGAGGAACTCATTATGGTCATGAAAGGTTCTGACCGTGGTGAGGAATCGCTGTTCATGTTGGGAATGTGTTTCTATAACCTCCGCGATTATGAAACAGCCAGCATGTATCTTGACAGATACACCAAGACCTACTCAAAGGGAGAATATACTGAACAGGCACGTTACTATAGTGGTCGAGCTTCTTATATGCAAAGTCCCGACCCACGTCTCGACCAGTCCCCCACCTATGCTGCATTAGACAAACTGCAGGAGTTCCTTGAGTATCACCCATACTCCGACCTACGAGAGGACGTGAACGATATGATATACGACTTGCAGAACCGTTTAGTGCAAAAAGAGTTTGAAAGCGCACAACTTTATTACAACCTTGGATCATACGTTGGCAATTGTCCCAATGGAGGCAGCAATTACGAGGCTTGCATCATCACTGCCGAGAATGCGCTGAAGACTTTTCCTTACACTCGATTGCGCGAAGACCTTTACATGATGATTCTGCGATGCAGATATGAGCTGGCACAGCGAAGTGTCGAGGAGAAAAGTGAAGAACGCTTCCTGCAAGCCATCGACGAATATTACGGATTCAAGAATGAGTTTCCAGAGAGCAAATACATGAAAGAAGCAGACCAGATCTTTAAGCGCTGCTCTTCCAAGGTAAAAGTGAATGAAGACAAAGCATTGAATTAAAACAAATACAAACAAGATATCATTATGGATTTCAAGAAGACAAATGCACCAACCACCACCGTGACACGCAATCTGATGGATTTATGTCGTGACACAAACAATGTGTATGAAAGCGTGGCTATCATCGCCAAGCGTTCCAACCAAATAGCTGCAGAGATGAAAGACGAACTCGGCAAGAAACTGGTAGAGTTTGGTGCACACACTGACACACTTGAGGAAGTGTTCGAGAATGAAGAGCAGATTCAGATTTCTCGCTACTATGAGCGTCTGCCCAAACCAACCCTCATTGCCACTCAGGAGTTTCTGGAAGACAAGATTTACTACCGCAATCCTTCCAAGGAAACAGACAGAAACCTCTAACTTATGATTCAGCGAATACAAACAGTTTATCTGGCATTGGTGCTTATCCTCTCTTTTGTGGGGCTCATCTCCACGATAGGAGAATATACGGTGGCAGAAACTGTTGTGGCACATTTCAGCAATTTCACCTTTGGTGCCGAAGGACAGTTCAAGACCCTGGATTCCACCAGTGGTCCTTGGTGTCTGGGTATACTCCTCATCATGGTCATGTTCCTCTCTCTGATGAGCATTATGCTCTTCCGTAAGAGAATGCGCCAGCTGAGACTCACCATCATCAGCACCATCCTGCTGGTGGGGTACGTGGCAGCATACGCCTTCTTCGCGTATATCTACCAGGAGAAATTAGGTCTGTTGCTGCCCGAAGGAGCCAGCGAATTTGTGCCCACCTTCCACCTCAAGTTCGTTTCCGTATTCCCCGTGCTGAGCATCATCTTCAACTGCCTCGCCATTCAGGGCATCCGCAAGGACGAGGCGTTGGTACGCTCACTCGACCGCATCCGATAGGTCCCTTTCTTATATATAATATTGTGTAAAGAAGACCGATGATAAGAAAATTTCATTTCATGATTTTTTTTTGCGGAAATGTTTTGTCAGTTAAACAAAAAGTAGTACCTTTGCACTCGCAAACGCGGAAATAGCTCAGTTGGTAGAGCACAACCTTGCCAAGGTTGGGGTCGCGAGTTCGAGTCTCGTTTTCCGCTCTAAATGCCCACGTGGCGGAATGGTAGACGCGCTCGTTTCAGGTGCGAGTGTTGAGAGACGTGCAAGTTCGATTCTTGTCGTGGGCACACAGAAAGAGAATGGAGAGGTGGCGGAATGGTAGACGCGCTACTTTGAGGGGGTAGTGGGCTCAGCCCGTGGGAGTTCGAGTCTCCTCCTCTTCACTCA
>CADCQH010000026.1 GCA_902803605.1 uncultured Bacteroidales bacterium
CTCTTCCAGATGATCAAGAAGACAACGCAGGAGAATCCGAATAAGATTCTTTCTGCATACAAGGATAATGTAGCATTCAGTCAGGGTCCTGTTGTGGAGCAGTTCGCCCCAGCTGACCACTCGACGAGTGACTACTTTGAGGTGAAGGACATAGAGTCCGTCATCTCGCTGAAGGCAGAGACACATAACTTCCCAACGACTGTGGAGCCATTCAATGGTGCTGCTACAGGTACGGGTGGTGAAATCCGTGACCGTATGGGTGGTGGTGTTGGTTCTTGGCCGATTGCAGGAACAGCAGTTTATATGACCAGTTATCCACGCAATGGTGTCGCTCCAAGCCAGCCACACAGTTATCCAAAATGGACAAAGTCGGACAAGAAGGGCGACATCCGTCCTTGGGAAGAGATTCTTCCTATCCGTCAGTGGCTCTATCAAACCCCTGAGCAGATTCTCATCAAGGCATCGAACGGTGCAAGTGACTTTGGTAACAAGTTTGGTCAGCCGCTGATTTGTGGTTCTGTACTGACTTTTGAGCATGAGGAGCAGCAGGGTGATGTGGCTGAGCAGTATGGCTACGATAAGGTCATCATGCTGGCTGGTGGTGTTGGATATGGCACCAAGCGTGACTGTCTGAAGGGTACGCCTGAAAAGGGTAACAAGATTGTTGTGGTGGGTGGCGACAATTATCGCATCGGTCTTGGTGGTGGTTCTGTGTCTTCTGTAGATACAGGTCGCTATTCATCAGGCATCGAGTTGAACGCTGTGCAACGTGCTAACCCAGAAATGCAGAAACGTGCCAACAATCTGGTTCGTGCCTTGTGTGAAGAAGAGGTGAATCCTGTGGTCAGCATTCATGATCATGGTTCTGCAGGACATGTGAACTGTCTGTCTGAATTGGTGGAAGAATGTGGTGGCTTGATTGATATGACCAAGTTGCCAATTGGTGACCAGACGTTGTCATCAAAGGAAATCATTGCTAATGAGAGTCAGGAACGTATGGGACTGCTCATTGATGAAAAGCATATTGAGCATGTGCGTCAGATTGCTGAGCGTGAACGTGCGCCACTTTATGTAGTGGGTGAATGTACTGGTGACGCTCACTTTGCTTTCCAGCAGGGTGATGGTGTACGTCCATTCGACTTGGATGTGGCACAGATGTTTGGTCACTCGCCAAAGACGATTATGACAGATGAGACGGTTGTGAGGAAGTATGAGGATGTGACTTATTCCTACAATGAGATAGAGACTTACTTGGAGAATGTGCTGCAGTTAGAGGCTGTGGCATGTAAGGACTGGTTGACCAATAAGGTGGACCGTTCTGTGACAGGTAAGATAGCCCGTCAGCAATGTCAGGGTGAGATTCAGTTACCTCTCTCTGACTGTGGTGTGGTGGCATTGGATTATCGTGGCGAGAAAGGCATTGCGACAGCCATTGGTCATGCACCACAGGCAGGATTGGCTGACCCAGCCGCAGGTTCTGTGTTGTCAGTGGCTGAATCATTGACCAACCTCGTATGGGCACCAATGGCAGAGGGACTTGACTCTGTGAGCTTGTCAGCCAACTGGATGTGGCCTTGCCGTTCGCAGAAAGGTGAGGATGCACGTTTGTATGAGGGTGTGCAGGCTTTGAGCGACTTCTGTTGCGCCTTGCAGGTGAATGTGCCAACGGGTAAGGATTCGCTGTCAATGACGCAGAAATATCCTGATGGCAGCAAAATCATTTCTCCAGGAACCGTGATTGTTTCGTCAGGTGGTGAGGTAAGCGATGTGAAGAAGGTGGTAAGCCCTGTGTTGGTGAATGACAAGGAGACAACGCTTTACCATATCGACTTCTCGTTTGATAAATTGAAGTTAGGCGGGTCAGCCTTTGCTCAGAGTTTGGGCAAGGTGGGTAGCGATGTGCCAACAGTGAAGAATCCTGAATATTTCCGTGATGCTTTCTTGGCTGTGCAGGATTTGGTGAAGGAAGAATTGCTTCTGGCAGGTCACGACATCAGTGCTGGTGGTCTTATCACGACACTCTTGGAAATGACGTTCGCCAATCAGAAAGGTGGCATCAGGGTCAACCTGAATGGTATTGCTGAGAGTGACCCTGTGAAATTGCTCTTTGCTGAGAACCCTGGTGTTGTGGTTCAGGTGAAGAACGCTGATAAGAGAGCTGTGGAGAATCTGCTGAGCAAGGCAGGTGTAGGCTTCATAGAGATTGGTCAACCCATCGAGGAACGTCAGATTGTGGTGAAGAAGGGTGGTCGCAACCGCTATTTCGACATTGACAAACTGAGAGACATTTGGTACAGCACTTCTTATCGTCTTGATACGAAGCAGTCCTTCAACGGAATGGCGAAGGAGCGTTTTGAGAATTATAAGAACCAACCTATTGAACATAAGTTCCCTGCTTCCTTCACAGGTAAACTGGCACAGTATGGCATCAGTGCTGACCGTCGTGAGCGTACAGGCATCAAGGCTGCCATCATTCGTGAGAAAGGAACGAATGGCGAACGTGAGATGGCTTACTCACTCTATCTGGCCGGCTTCGATGTGAAGGACGTGATGATGACTGACTTGGTGAGCGGTCGTGAGACGTTGGAGGACATCAATATGATTGTGTTCTGTGGTGGATTCTCCAACTCTGATGTGTTGGGCAGTGCCAAGGGATGGGCTGGTGCCTTCCTTTTCAACCCTAAGGCAAAGGCTGCGCTCGATGCTTTCTATGCAAGAAAAGACACATTGTCGTTGGGCATCTGCAATGGATGTCAGTTGATGGTGGAACTTGGTCTCATTAACAATGACCACGCTGTGACCGATGCGAAGGATTATGCACAGATGCTGCACAATGTCAGCCATAAGTTCGAGAGCGAGTTTGTAAACTTGCAAATTCCTGAGAACAAGAGTGTGATGTTTGGTTCACTGAGCGGCAGCAAGTTAGGCTTGTGGGTAGCTCATGGAGAGGGTAATTTCCGTCTGCCCAAGGCAGAAAGTGAATATAATATTGTGGCGAAGTACAATTACTCAGGCTATCCAGGAAATCCAAATGGTTCTACCTATGATGTGGCTGGTATCGCATCAGCTGATGGTCGTCACTTGGCCATGATGCCTCACTTGGAGCGTGCCATCTTCCCTTGGCAACAGGCCAACTATCCTGCTGACCGTAAGGCTGATGAAGTGACTCCTTGGATTGAAGCCTTTGTGAATGCCCGCAAATGGATTGAAGCCCAATGAGCATCTACACGGACATATTCCTGACGTTTGCCAAAATTGGCAGTTTCACCCTTGGGGGAGGCTATGCGATGGTGCAGACGATGGAGAAGGAGGTGGTGGACAGGAAGCATTGGCTGGACAAAGAGGAATTCATGGACACGCTGGTGGTGGCGCAAAGCACACCAGGCCTCTTTGCCATCGACATGGCTTCGCACATCGGCATGAAACTGAAAGGTGTAAAGGGTGGAATCGTTGGGGCATTGGCTACGGCCTTGCCATCGATTGTGGCGATTCTGCTCATAGCCATCTTCTTTCAGACATTCAAGGATAATGTTTATGTGGAGAAGATATTCATGGGGGTACGACCTTGTGTGGTGGCGCTTATTCTGGCTCCTTGTTTCGGCATGGCGAAGAAGGCGAAACTCACGAAGTTCAACTGGTGGATTCCCATTGTGGCAGCGCTGTTGATTGTGGCATTTGGCATTTCGCCCATTTGGTGCATACTGGCTGCAGGCATTGGAGGATTTATATGGGGGAAGATGAAGGATTGAAGTTTTGTTGAAGCGATGATATTCTGGGAATTGTTCTATGTATTTTCGAAGATAGGCATCTTCAACTTTGGAGGTGGCTATGCGATGTTGTCGCTGATTCAGGACGAGGTGGTGAACAAGCATGGGTGGATGACTGTGAATGAGTTTACTGACATAGTGGCTGTGAGCCAATCGACACCTGGTCCGATAGGCATCAACTGTGCCACCTATACAGGCTACACAGCGGTCATTCATGCCGGTTATCCGACATGGGTAGCAGTTTTAGGGGCGGTGTTGGCTTCGCTGAGCGTGATTTGGCTTCCATTCATCTTGATGGTGAGTATCAGCAAATACCTTATTAAGCACCATGATTCGAAAGTGGTGACAAGCATCTTTGGCACGTTAAGGCCAACGATTATCGGATTGATAGCTGCTGCGGCTCTTATGCTGATGTCGAAGGAGAACTTTGGCGACCCAACGGAATCATCGTTCGTATTCGTGGTCAGCGTGGTGCTGTTCATGTTTGCATTCGTGGGGACGAGATTGTATAAGATACATCCCATCATCATGATTCTGTTGTGTGGATTGGCAGGGTTACTGATTTATTGAATGGGATTTGATAGGAAGAGATGGGAAAAATGGGAGTCATGAGAGAGGAAGCGAGGACGTACACGTTTGAGAATGGTTTTCGACTGATACAGATACCGTCACCAACCCATGTGGCATATTGCGGCATCAGCATCGATGCAGGCACAAGGGATGAGGAACCAGGCGAGGAAGGGATGGCGCACTTCTGCGAACACATGATGTTCAAGGGAACAGAAAAGCGGAAGGCTTGGCATATCATCAACAGAATGGAGGCAGTGGGTGGCGACTTGAATGCCTACACGAACAAAGAGGAGACGGTGGTGTATGCCGCCTTCATGAAGGAACATCTGGAGCGTGCGACGGAACTCATCTTCGACATCGTGTTCAACAGTACCTTTCCTCAGCATGAGATAGACAAGGAATGTGAGGTGATTGTGGATGAAATCGAGAGTTACAACGACACCCCTGCAGACTTGATATTCGACCATTTTGAAGATTTGATATATGAGGGGAACAGTCTTGGGCACGACATCTTGGGTACAGCACAGAATGTGAGGAGGTTTCGGACGGACGATGCCATACGATTTGTGAAGAGGGAGTATCGGCCAGAGAAGATGGTGTTCTTCGTCTTGGGCGATGTAGCATTTGAGAACGTGAAGAAAGTGGTGGGGAAAAGACTTCAGACGATTCAACCTATCCATTCCACAGAGCCTGTTAGACCAGTCAGTTCCATCAAAAGGAATGCAGGTATCTTTATTGAGGAACGTGGTACACATCAAGCACATGTGATGATTGGCCGTGCTGCATACGGTTCCAAGGACGATAAGAGGATTGCCCTGTACTTTCTCAACAACATCTTGGGTGGTCCAGGCATGAACTCGAGGCTGAACATTGCATTGAGAGAGCATAAAGGACTGGTCTATACGGTGGAAAGTTCACTGACAAACTACACTGACACTTCGACCTGGGCCATCTACTTTGGATGTGATGAAGAGGATGTGGAACGGTGCTTGAAGATTGTAAGGGGAGAACTGAACAAGTTGATGCTCGATCCGTTGACGGACAGGCAATTTCAAGCAGCTTTGAAGCAAATCAAGGGACAGATAGGCGTGGCTTGCGATAACTTCGAGAACTATGCGTTAGATATGGCAAAAGCATATCTTCATTATAATAAAGTAGAAGGGATGAGAGACACCATCGAGCATCTGGAGAAACTGACGCCACAACTTTTACAGGAAGTAGCTCAGGAAATGTTCGATGAGCAGGGATTGACAACACTGATTTTTAGATAACAAAATCACAAATGAGAAAAGTAATAGGAATAGGAGAAACGATTCTTGACATTATCTTCAAGAACGAACAACCTACGGCAGCAGTGCCAGGTGGTTCCACCTTCAACGGCCTCATCTCATTAGGGAGGATGGGTTTGCCTGTCACGATGATTACAGAAACAGGCAACGACCGTGTAGGAAAAATCATCAAGTCCTTCATGGACGAGAATGGGGTGAACAGCGAGCACATCTGCATGTATGAGGATGGACGCACAGCCATCTCGTTGGCCTACCTGAATGAGAAGAACGATGCTGAATACACATTTTACAAGGACTATCCCAATGCACGACTGGACGTGGTATGGCCTCAAGTGAAAGAGGATGACATCGTGATGATGGGTTCTTATTTTGTGCTGAACCCCGTGTTGAGAGAAAAAGTGAAAGAATTCTTGGAATATGCAGACAAGCAGGGAGCCTTGATCTACTACGACATCAATTTCCGTTCCTCTCATGCTTCAGAAGCCATCAAACTCCGTTCCACCATTCTGGAGAACTTCGAGTATGCCAGCATTGTGCGTGGTTCGACGGAAGACTTCCAAAACATGTTCAAGATTTCTGATCCTGAGAAAGCTTATGAGCAAGAAGTGAAATTCCATTGCAAACAGATGCTCTGCACCGATGCAGAAGGCGACATCTGCTTGTTCTCCCCCAACGTCACCAAGACCTATCAGGTACATAAAATAGAAACAGTCAGTACGATTGGGGCTGGCGACAACTTCAATGCAGGCATCGTATTCGGCTTGCTCCAGGAGGGAATCCTTCGTGACGATGTGCACTCCATCACTGAAGACCAATGGAACCGCATCATTGCTCATGGTATGGCGTTTGCATCAGAAGTGTGCCAGAGCCTCAACAACTCAATTAGTAAAGAATTTGCAATTAATTATGGAAGAAACAAAGGAAATTAAAGAGACGCAGGAAATGCAGGAGTCTCAAGTTATGCTGGATGAAAACGGAATGCCTAAAGTGGAACACACTTTTGAGGAACTGGGTGTTTCGGGTGAGATTTTGAAGGCCATTCAGGAGATGGGCTATGTCACCCCCATGCCGGTACAGGAAAAAGTAATCCCTTATCTGTTGGGTCACAACAACGACGTGGTGGCATTGGCTCAGACGGGAACGGGTAAGACTGCAGCGTATGGTCTGCCCGTATTGCAAAAGATAGACACTGAACGCACAGATGTTCAGGCGGTCATCATGGCTCCCACTCGAGAGTTGTGTTTGCAGATTACTGACGATTTGAAGGACTATTCCAAATATATCAAGGGCTTGCATGTGTTGGCTGTCTATGGCGGTGCCAGCATTGAGCCACAGATTCGTGCCCTGAAGAAAGGCGTACAGGTGATTGTCGCCACGCCAGGACGTTTGGTCGATTTGATGGAACGCAAGGTGGCCAATCTCAGTACGGTGGAGAATGTGGTTTTGGATGAGGCTGATGAGATGCTCAACATGGGTTTCTCAGAGAGCATCGACACCATTCTGGCAGGAGTGCCTGCTGAGCGCAACACTTTGCTTTTCTCTGCTACGATGAGCAAGGAGATTGAACGTATCTCGAAGAATTACCTGCATGATGCCAAGGAGATAGTGGTGGGCAGCCGCAATGAGGGTGCCGAACATGTTAATCACATCTATTATATGGTCAGTGCACGTGACAAGTACAATGCCCTGAAACGGGTGGCTGACTACTATCCGGAGATATATGCCATCATCTTCTGTCGCACTCGTATGGAAACTCAGGAGATTGCTGACAAACTTATCCGTGATGGTTACAATGCCGAGTCTTTGCACGGAGAACTTTCGCAGGCTCAACGTGACTTGACCATGCAGAAGTTCCGTCAGCATCGTACTCAGTTGCTGGTGGCTACTGATGTGGCTGCACGTGGATTGGATGTGGATGAACTCACTCACGTCATTAACTATGGCTTGCCAGACGACATAGAGAGTTACACTCACCGTTCTGGACGTACTGGACGTGCCGGACGTTCGGGCACTTCCATTTCCATCATCCATGTAAAGGAGAAGGGTAAGGTGCGCGCCATCGAACAGCAGATTCAGAAGAAATTTGTGCCTGGCATCCTGCCGACGGGTCAGGAGATTTGCGCCAAGCAGCTCTATAAGGTGATTGATGACATTGAGAAGGTGTCGGTGGATGAAGAAGAGATTGCTCCCTTCCTGCCAGAGGTCTATCGTAAGTTTGACATGATGGAAAAGGAAGACCTCATCAAGCGTATGGTGTCGATGGAGTTCAACACCTTCCTCAATTACTACAAGAACGCTCCTGAAATCATCCAGCCTTCAGAAAAGGGCGACCGTCGTGGAGACAAGGCAGAATTTGGTGAGAAGCGTAGCCGTGGAGAGAGAAGAGGTCGAGGTGGAGAGCGTTCACGCATAGCAGAGGCTGGTTACACCCGTCTGTTCATCAACTTAGGTAAGAAGGACGGCATCACCCCCAAGGTGTTCATGGGTTTCATCAATCGTGTGGCACAAGGGGCTCGTATTGATTTGGGACGCATTGACTTGATGCAGAACTTCTCATTCTTTGAGGTACCTGAGCAGCAGACAAAGACTGTACTGAGCGTGCTTCATGGTACTGACTTCGACGGCAGGAAGGTGAATGTGGAGGTGACTGACCAACCAGAAGGACAGCGGGGCGCTGAGAAGAAGCGTGGTAGCAGGGACGAGAGCTATTCTCGTTCTGTGAAGGGTGAACGTACCACTCGCCGTGACAATCGCCATGAACGTGACGACGCTCGTTCCCGTGGCGAGAAGAAAAGCAAGAAAGGCAGTGGCATTGTTCGTGGCGCCGCTGCAAAGCCATCTCGTGAGGAACGGGGTTATACAGAAGCTCGTGGTCCTAAGGGTGCTGCCGAGTGGGCGAAGTTCTTCGAAGGACAAGTAGAAGGACAACCTTTCTATGAAGCATTCAAAAAGAAGAAGAAAAAGTAAGAGTTGAGAATTAAGAGTGAAGAACAAGTTGGATGGTCTATATATCATAATTGAAGATGGAAGAATATAATTGGCAAGGTATCTACCAAAGTCTCAATAGCGACTTTAGCACGAAGGAACCGCTTCCTGTGATTGGCATCACGGGCAACTACAATCAGGAGACCTGCACACTGGCTGAGGGTTATTATCAGTCAGTGCTGAAGGCTGGTGGCATCCCCTTCATCTTGCCGCCTTTCTTTGAGACAGATCGTCTGGGAGAGTTGCTTGACCGCTTGGATGGCATCCTTTTCAGTGGAGGTGGTGACATCAATCCGTTGTTGTTGGGCGAGGAACCTGTCAAGGAACTGCACAGCATTACTCCTGAGCGTGACCGTCAGGAACTTCTCTTGGCTCGTTTAGCCTATGATCGACAGATTCCCATGTTGGGTATCTGTAAAGGCATACAGGTCATCAATGCTGCCTTGGGAGGTACCAATTATCAGGACATCCACACGCAGATGGAAGGGGTGCGGATCAAGCACAGCCAAGATCAGGATCGCCGTTATCCTTCCCACCAGGTGAACATCGTCGAAGGTTCTGTTCTGGAGAGACTCTTTGGGACAGAACTGGCTGTCAACTCTTTCCACCATCAGGCTTGCAGGGAAGTTGCACCAGTGCTTAAGGTAAGTGCGGTAGCGTGTGACGGCGTGATTGAGGCCATCGAGAGCAATGAGTTCAAGTCCATCATGGCTGTTCAGTGGCATCCTGAAACTTACATTCTGAGGGACGACCGCGAGATGTTGCCCATCTTTGAGTGGCTGGTTCAGGAGAGTGCTGAATTCAAGAAGGCCAAGAGACTACACAGCAAGATGCTCACCCTTGACAGCCATTGCGACACCCCCATGTTTTTCTCTCAAAACATCAACTTCGCCGCTCGTGACCCGAAGATTCTCGTTGACCTTCACAAGATGACTGAGGGACATTTGGATGCCACGATTATGGTGGCATATTTGGAGCAGCAGGAGAGGGATGAGGTTTCGCTGGAGAATGCTACGGCGAAAGCGAACCAGATACTCACGCAGATAGAGGAGATGGTGGCCAAGAACTGTACAGCGGTGGATATTGCCTACACGCCAGATGACCTTTGGCGATTGAAGAAGGCGGGGAAACGCGCCATTATGCTTGGCATCGAAAACGGCTATGCTATTGGCAAGGACATCCGCAATGTTGAGGCTTTCCGTCGACGTGGTGTGGTGTATATGACCCTCTGCCACAATGGTGACAACGACGTGTGTGATTCTGCTCGAGGCAACCATGAGCATGGTGGTGTGAGCGAGTTTGGTAAGCAAGTGATAGAGGAGATGAACCGAGTGGGCATGATGGTCGATTTGAGCCATGCTGGTGAGGAGAGTTTTTACGATGCCCTGCAAATCAGCAAGACACCCATCGTGTGCAGCCATTCTTCTGCCCGTTCCCTGTGTGACCATCCTCGCAATCTGACCGACGACCAGATGCGTGCCCTTGCTCAAGCAGGGGGTGTGGCACAAGTGACACTCTATCATGGTTTCTTGGTCAAGGATTCTGTGGATTACAACCCTTCCAACCAGTTGCGTGCCTTTGCTTCCAATACAGAAGGAGTGACCGAAGCCACCATTCTTGATGCCATCGACCACCTCAACCACATGGTGAACGTGATGGGCATCGAGCATGTGGGTATTGGTACCGACTTCGATGGCGATGGCGGCATTCGTGGTTGTGCATCAGCCAGCGAACTCATCAACTTCACCCGCCGATTGCTGCGTGAACGTTATACAGAAGAACAGATTCAGATGATTTGGGGTGGAAACTTCCTAAGGGTCATGAAAGAAGTACAAAAAGGTTAAAACCTTAACCCTAACCCTAAACCCTAACTTCAACAACGAATCGGACACTCCCCACCTCTATCACATCGTCATCCTTCATTTCCACCCCCTCATGGTTCAATTCCATCCCATTCAACAGGGTGGAATTTTTTGGTGTTCTCCAACTATAGGTAGGGTGGGCAGGACGAGGGTTCACACATCTGCCCATACAGAGGTTGCAAGCATGTTGGAGGCGCGACCGTATTCCCTTCGGGCATTCTGTCCTCCACTGACCATTGTGGATTTTCCACCCCCCATCAGGAGTGCGGGTAAACTGACACTGGAAGAGGTCAACGCTCTCATCGTCCACTGCCAGCACATTAAAAGCCTCCTCCGACGTTTTGCCCAGAGTGATGATGGTTCTTGCTTTTGAGAGGTGACTCTCCAAGTCCACTAGTTTGCCTGCTATATTTATAAAGGTCTTCATTTGAGCGTCGCTTTCAGTGAGTTTCTTACACATTGTGCCGCATGACTCAGATGCGCCTCCCAATCCGTCAGAGAATGAAATCCTGTGTTGGGATTTTTGTTCCATCCAGAACCAAAGTAGTAGGTATATGTAGCATTGGGCTGATAGGTGCTGATGCCCAGGACATGACCGATAGCAATGCCGTTCTCCCGTTGCTGATAAATGGTACTGATGCCTTTGTCAGGAAAAAGTAACCCCACATAAATCTTGCCCATCTGCTTGGCGAGTGCATCCCTGTACTTGGCATTATACACAGAAGGGTCACCCAAGTCCTCATAACCCAAATACCCACTTTCCTGCGACAACACGTAAGCAGAAGGGTTACTCTTGTGGATGACAATACCAGCTGCCATCTTCACTGGCCTCGTTAGTCCTTGATAGGCAATGGTTACCCGATTGAATTGACTGCCTGCATCCAACGAAATGGTGCGTGTTTCGGTCACCTTCTCTCCATTGAAATCCTGTTCTGGATAAGTGAAGCGCACTGTAAAGCGGAGCGGTCCATTATCGAGAATCTCAAATGTCTTGTAACACTGGGGCATGAAGAGGGAACCATCCTCCTTCATGAGTGCATTGGCTCCCCC
>CADCQH010000027.1 GCA_902803605.1 uncultured Bacteroidales bacterium
GAAGAAGTTTTCGTTGTAGATTTCCACTTTACCAGCTTTAGCGTCAACAAGTGTTGCCCAAATATTCTGGTAGTAGTACTGAATCTCGTAAGCATGAGGGTTAGGCTCACGATCAGGATTGATGACACCATTACAGTTGAAGTTGTTGTCCGATGCAGGGAAACGTCCATAGTCACCGCCATAGGTCCAAATGGGCTTGCCTGTGATCTTGCTCTTGCCACGGAGACCCTGGTCAATGAAGTCCCAGATGTAACCACCCTGATAGTTGGGCAGACGACGAATCAAGTCCCAATACTCCTTGAAGCCGCCAGCCGAATTGCCCATCGTATGGGAATATTCACACTGAATCAATGGACGGGCATTACCCTCCTTGCAGTATCTCTCGCAGTGTCCATAATCAGCATACATCGGGCAGTAGATGTCGGTCTTGCCCCAGTTCCCAGCCTGCTCATACTGACATGGGCGGGATGGGTCATATGCCTTCACGAAGTCATAGGAATCCTCAAAGTTCTTGCCATAACCAGCCTCGTTACCAAGTGACCACACGATGATGCTGGGATGGTTCTTCAACACATATATATTATGACGCTGACGTTCGATGTGCATATCGTGGAAACGAGGATCTTTACCCAGCGACTTCTCACCGTAACCCATTCCGTGGCTCTCAATATTCGCCTCAGCAGTAACGTAGATTCCATACTCATCACACAACTCATACCAACGAGGATCGTCGGGATAGTGGCAGGTGCGCACAGCATTCACGTTGAGCTGCTTCATCACTTGAATGTCCTGAATCATGCGGTCAACACTCACTACATAGCCACCATCAGGGTCAAGCTCATGACGGTCAACACCCTTGATAAGGATGGGCTGACCATTGACGAGCAACTGCTGGTTCTTGATTTCCACCTTACGGAAACCTACACGTTGAGGGATGCACTCGATGAGTTTGTCACCATCGTAGAGCGAGATGTAGAGTGTGTAGAGATTAGGAGTCTCGGCTGTCCACTTCTGCGGGTTGGGAGTAATCAGTTCAGCAGCCCCCACACCATTCTTGTCAATTTGCAATGCACCCACCTGCTTCGGAGCAACATCCTTGCCAGAAGGATCGGAGAGCTGCACCTTGAAGGTCTTGCCTGCAGCGGCAGGAGCGGTCAGTTGGATGCTCAGTTTGCCATCTGTGTAGTTGTTTGTCAAGTCGGATGTGATGAACACATCCTCGATGTGCACCTTCGGACGTGCATAGAGATAACATTCACGGGCAATGCCGCAAAGACGCCAGAAGTCCTGGTCTTCATTCCATGAACCGTCACACCAACGCATGATTTGCATGGCGATAAGGTTTTCCTTGCCTGGGGTGATGTACTTGGTGATGTCAAACTCTGCCGCTACCTTCGAGTCCTCAGAATAACCCACATACTTGCCGTTCACATACAGCGTAAGGTTAGATGTGGCAGAACCAATATGGATATACACATTCTCTCCCTTCCAATCAGCAGGGATGGTAAAAGAGCGACGATAACTGCCTACATGGTTTCCCTTGTCCTGCACAACTGGAGGTTCTCCCGTCCAGTCACTACGCCAAGCATAATGGTTATTCACATAGATGGGGGCACCATAACCATTCAGTTCCCAAATACCAGGCACAGACATGGTGCCCCACTTGGAATCGTCATACTTCAAAGTGTAGAAATCTGCAGGACGCTCATTGGCACTCTCCACCCAATGGAACTTCCACTTGCCTTCAATGCTCATATATCGACTTGACTTTGCCTTCGCATTCACCTTCGGCGACTGTGACTGCTGTGCCAAAGCCTCACTTTCATAGGCGAAATAATGCGCCACATCCATCTTGCGATTAATCTCATTCACATTGGGGTCACACCATACGGGCGTTTTCTGTGCTTGTGCGGTCAATGCACCTAATGCACATACCGATAAAAGAATCTTTTTTCCAATCATAGGTTTTACAATTTTAATATTAGTGATATTGTGAGTCTATTGTATCTTGCTAATCAGGCAGGCTATCGCCTGATATATATGTACCAGTCATTCATGATGATAGGATTCTCCGCGCATAATTGTCATCGCCCGATAGAGTTGCTCCACAAAGATAAGCCGCACCATCTGATGGGAGAAGGTCATCTTCGAAAGAGATAGTTTCTCATTTGCCCTGCTGTATACATCCCCAGAGAATCCGTATGGACCTCCGATAACGAAGACCAAACGCTTGCTTACCGATAGCATTTTCTGCTCCATAAAGGTCGCAAACTCTACGCTACGATAGTCTTTCCCATGTTCGTCCAGCAGCACCACGTGATCGGCTGTCTGAAGTTGTCTCAAAATTAGTTCTCCCTCCTGTTGCTTCTGTTGGTCATTCGAGAGATTCTTCGTGTTCTTCAGTTCCGGAATGGTGAGGATGTCGAAACCAATGTAATGCTTCACACGCCCAGCATAATCATCAATCAACTCAACGAAATGCTTGTTCACCGTCTTACCGACCAATATCAATGCAACCTTCATCGTGATATACTTTTTACTCCCTTGACAGTATTGAGCTTTTTCATCAATTGCGTGAGTTGGGTCTGGTCATCAATCATCACGGTCAGTTGCCCCGAGAAGAGTCCATCTTCCGATGACTGAATGCTGAGTCCACGCATCATCACGTTTTTCTCCTTGTTGAGGATGGAAGTGATATTGCTGACAATGCCGATGTCATCGTGTCCCACCACATGCAAAGTGACCGGATACTGTTTTGAACCCTTTCCAGCCCATCGTGCACGAAGCACACGATAACCCATTCTCTCTCTCAATAACTGAGCATTTGGACAATCCTTCCTATGCACCTTGATGCCACGATTCACCGTCACAAACCCAAACACATCATCTCCATAAATAGGATTACAGCACTTAGCCAAACTATAATCAACCCCCTTCAAATTATTGTCCAAAACCAACACATCAGCATTGCCTTGTGCATGGTCATCTTGCACAGGCGCCACATAGTTGCCAGCGCTACGCTGTTCAGTAGAGAAGACATTCGGATTTGCATCCCTTTCCTGCAATTCTTGATACTGCTCAATGACCGTATTCACGTCCAGTGATTCCTCAGCAATAGCCTTGTAAAACTCCGCAACATGTTTATAGCCCATGCGTTTGATGAGTCGCATCATCAGCGACTCCTCTGGCTCAATCTTTTTGTTCTTGAACTTCCTCTCCAACGCCTCCTTCGCAAAGGTGGAAACCTGCATTTCTTGTTCTGTCAATGACTGACGGATCTTAGCTCTCGCCCTGGGTGTGATGGCAATATTCAACCAGTCACGCTTGGGCAATTGCTTCTGACTGGTAAGTATCTCCACCTGATCCCCGCTTTGCAATTGGGTTCTAATGTGTACGTTCTTGCCGTTTACCTTACCACCTGTACAATGGGAACCTACATTCGTATGTATCTGGAATGCGAAATCGAGAACAGTTGCTCCCTTCGGCAATTTGAACAGATCTCCCTTGGGCGTGAAGACAAATACCTCATCGCTGTACAAATCCACCTTGAAACGATCCATCAGCAATTCATCGCTTGTCACCTCATGATGTTCCAAAGCAGAACGAATATCCTGTAACCAATCCTCCAACTTGCCGCCACTATCCTTCACTCCTTTATACCTCCAGTGAGCCGCCAATCCTCTCTCGGCTATCTCATCCATACGCTCTGTTCGTATCTGGATTTCCACCCACTTCCCCTCAGGACCCATTACCGTAATGTGCAAGGATTCATACCCATTCGATTTAGGCACAGACAGCCAATCCCTCAATCGTTTGGGATTGGGACGATACATATCTGTCACAATACTGAACACCTGCCAGCAATCCTGTTTTTCTTTTTCCAATTTGGAATCCAAAATGATGCGGATGGCAAACAAATCATAGATACCCTCAAACTGGCATTTCTGCTTTTGCATCTTCTGCCAAATGGAATGAATCGACTTCGTGCGTCCCTTAATGTGGAACTTCAACCCCGTCATCTTCAGTTTCTCCTCAATAGGTGCGATAAAACGAGCGATATAGAGGTCACGTGCAGCACGGGTTGCACTCAACTTCTCCTTAATCATGTAGAAAACATCAGGCTCCAAATACTTCAGCGACAAATCCTCCAGCTCACGTTTAATCAGATACAGACCCAATTTATGTGCCAATGGGGCGTAGAGATGCGAGGCCTCTAATGCCACACGCTTACGTTCCTCTTCCTCTCCTTTGTCCTTTATTTGACGCATGAGATTCACACGGTCTGCAATGATAATAAAGATGACTCGCATGTCCTCTGCAAATGAAAGGAGCAAATCACGGAAATTCTCCGTTTCAATCGATGGATTCTTTGCATACAACTCATTCACACGTAGAATGCCCTGAATGATATGTGACACATCCTCACCAAACTCTTTTTTCACCACATCAATGCCAATCACGCCCACCGACACGCAGTTGTGCAACATAATGCTAATGATAGAAGCACGGTTCAAACCGATCTCCTCTGCCGTGATTACAGCAGTCTGCAAATCAAACAATATCGGGTTCAATCCAAACTTATCACAATGCAGATGTTCTGTTTCGACTGCGCGAAACAGAATTTCCTTTATTTTGTGGAAATCTTCATGATTCAAAACTTCTGCTACCAATCCCTGCAATCGTTTCACAGTCTCCACCAACATCACTTTTTCCTCATTTCCAAACGTAGCAAGTTCTTCCATATTCATCTGCCTTTTTCATTTTCTAAATTGATTTTTCGTGCAAAGATACAAATTATTTCACAATTTGACCTATCTATCTACAATTTATTTCCCAAACTCACATTTCTTTCCATCATCCTAAGAAGCCACAACAAAAAGGTCGAACCGCCACAAACAACATAATAAAACTGATGTTTGAAATGCAATTTCCAAAATTTGATAAAGATAATATGACGGGGTAGCCTTTGTTTTTCAAAATAATTCGTACCTTTGTACGATTTTTCGAGAACAGAAGTTTTAAAGATCAGAAATATATGGAAAATAGGAGCATAGTTTCGATTGCCGACTACGGAAAGGAGAAGATTCAGTATCTGCTTGATATGGCTGCTGAATTTGAGGCACATCCGAACCGCCAATTATTGAAAGGCAAGGTTGTGGCCACATTGTTCTTTGAGCCAAGCACGAGGACGAGGCTGTCGTTCGAGACGGCTGCAAACCGGCTGGGTGCACGAGTGATTGGTTTCACCGACCCTAAGGTGACGAGTTCGTCAAAAGGAGAGACGCTGAAGGACACAATTAAGATGGTGAGCAATTACGCCGATGTGATTGTTATGCGCCACAAGTTAGAAGGAGCAGCGCTATATGCCAGCGAAGTGACCGATGTGCCCATCATCAATGCGGGTGACGGTTCGAATTTGCACCCTTCCCAGACGATGCTCGACCTCTACTCCATCTACAAGACGCAAGGGACGCTGGAAAACCTGAACATCTACATGGTGGGTGACCTAAAGTATGGACGAACGGTGCATTCACTCCTGATGTCTATGAGGAAGTACAACCCGACATTCCATTTCATCGCGCCCAAAGAGTTGGAAATGCCTGAGGAGTACAAACTCTACTGCAAGCAGAACAATATCAAATACATTGAGCAGCAGGACTTCACTGAAGACACAATTTCCGATGCAGACATTCTTTATATGACCCGTGTGCAACGCGAGCGTTTTACTGACCTGATGGAGTATGAACGCGTGAAGGATGCCTACATCCTGAAAGCGAACATGCTGGGCAAATGTAAAAAGAATATGAAGATTCTACACCCACTGCCCCGTGTGAACGAAATCGAATATGATGTGGATGACAGCAAACATGCCTACTACTTTGACCAAGCACAAAACGGACTA
>CADCQH010000028.1 GCA_902803605.1 uncultured Bacteroidales bacterium
ATAGTTTCTCGTAATGAAACTACCAGTTAGTCGTAATGAAACCCACCTTTTCTCGTAAGGAAACTCACCTGCATTTTGGGCTGGTCATCCATAAGGGAAGGTTATTGGAGGATAAGGGTGGGTTATTGTGAAATAAGGACCGTTTTTGGGGGAACAGGGGTTCCTTTCCTGATTTTAGTCATTGTGACAATTTGAATCTCACATCAATCCCAACAAGGAAAGCATAAAAACAGAGGAAAGTGAACATGTTCTTATTGTACAGTCACCTTTTTTGTAGGGAAAATGTACAACGATTCCAGAACTTTTTGTACTTTTGCAGTCGAAGTGCACTCTCTTCAGACAAAATGAATTTGAGTCTCTGATGGTATTTCAATATAGTTTTCCGTAGAATAGCAAATAACACGTATGCAGTACATTAGTTTTTATAAGGATAGGCTTCCTTTCAAGCCCAAGACGAATGTGGTCATCTATTTTGACGTGATGCAGCTTGGCGCAAAAAAATATTATGAGATTCTCTACGATTATTACGACATACTTGTGGAGGAGTTCCGACGTGGCGGACTGGAATTCTGTTTCTTGCCGAAGATAGCGGACCACATGAATCTCGACAAGATTTACCGCTATTTCAATCCTGATGCAGGCGAGGATGCCATCATCCCATATGCCAGCCATTATCGAGATAGTGACCTGCTGGAATATGTCGTTGCCGGTTTTGATGCAAGTCGCCTTGAGCCTGGACTGATTCAATACAAGGGCGAGGATTTTGACAGGGAAGACACCTACACCTATGCGTTCACACCCATGTCGGAGTTTTATAGTAACTCAATCATCGACATGGTGGATAAGTACGTGAGCATGCATGGGGTCAGGGGTGCACTATTTGACATAGACTCCGATGTGCAATTCAGAAGTCAGCAGGTGGGAGAGGAACAACTCCAGCAAATGCAGTTTGAAGAAGCATTTTGCGAAGAACCATGTTCGGAATCCCCTTCCAGCCCATCTCTGTTCGGCAGGCTGACGTCGGCTTTCAAGATAAGGAAGGAGGCAGGCAGGGAAGAATGTAGGGTGCAGCCGCAGGAGGAGGATGTGGAAGCTGTGATGAGCGAGGTGCAGATGCTCGTGGAACGTCTTCGCCAGAGTGGGGTGGGCGAATGGGCGCTTCAGCAGCTTTTCCAACCCACGCAGAAACTGAGCCGACTGCACGTACGCTATGGGCGCATCTTCCTGCCCGACTACAATAACGTCGAAATCAAAATGCCTCCGCTCTCGAAAGCCATCTACCTGCTCTACCTGCACCATCCCGAAGGCATCAAATTCTCCTATCTGCCCGACTATCGCAAGGAGCTCCTCTCTATGTATGAAATGATTTCGGGACGCGACAACCGTGATGACATCCGCAGAAGCATCGACGATGTGACAGACCCAACACGCAACTCAATCAACGAGAAATGCTCCCGAATCAAGCAGGCATTCCTGAGGGTGTTTGACGACAGCATCG
Organism: uncultured Bacteroidales bacterium; assembly: GCA_902803605.1. Classification (GTDB taxonomy): domain Bacteria; phylum Bacteroidota; class Bacteroidia; order Bacteroidales; family Bacteroidaceae; genus Minthosoma. The sequence goes on from CADCQH010000028.1 coordinate 1,499, forward strand.
CCCGAAACTACTACATCACAGGTGAAAGGGGTGAAGCCAAGAAAATTCTTTTGCCTCAAGATTTGATTACTTGGGAAAATCACCGTTAATCCATTCATCCATAATGAAATAAGCAGTATCCCTGCAAGGCTTGCGACGTTTGCAAGGCTTGCAGGGATTTGCATGTGCATTATATTATAGAGTAACTTTGCATCGCCAAAGGCATAATGTCAAACCTCTAAAAAATGTTTTAATTATGGATTATTCATTGAAAGATTTGAAGAACGCGGCAGTTTTGATTCAGAAAAGCGTATTCGGAAAGAAGCGCGAGTATGATCTGAAGTTCAACCACGAGGCCGATGGGTGCTGGTATGTGGACTTCCCAGGCTGGCCCTTCGACCATCACAACCTGATGATGGTAGCTGGTGCCGACCTGCTCTGTGCATACCTCTCGGACGATGATGTGGAGACACGTGTCAAAGTGATTCCAACCTCCAAGCAGGAGAAACTGCAAGGCTATGCCGAACTGCGCCGACTCGACCACTCGCTCACAGGTGGTGCACATTACGAGGTGAGAGGCTTGGATGGATTCACCAGAAAGATTTGGCTCTGTCCTGTCACCCTCTTCGTCCTTGGTAATTATCCTGCTTATATCTATGTGAAGAAGGCATAAAAGAAAAACTAACTATTCTCCACTTTTACATCAAATTACAAAAACGTCAAACCACTTAAAAACTTAAAACGACATGACACAGAAAGTTTACAACCTCATTATCCTGGATGCCTCTGGCTCCATGTATTCCATCCGCAAAGAAGCCATCGCTGGTGTAGTGGAAACTGTTCAAACCATCCGTACTGCACTGGCAGAGAACCCCAATCAGGAGCAACTGTTCAGCCTGGTGGTTTTCAATGGACGTCACACAGCCACCGTCTATGACCGTATGCCCATTGACAAGGTGCCTGAGCTGAACGAAAACGACTACCAGCCTACAGACAACACACCTCTTTATGATGCAATGGGAAATGCCATCACCCATTTGCGCCAATATATCGACGGGAAAGATAATGTGCTTGTGACCATCATAACAGATGGCTACGAAAACTCGTCGGTGGAGTGGAATCATCAACGTGTCTTCCAACTGGTCGATGAACTGAAAAAAGGGAACTGGCTCTTCACCTATATCGGCGCCAACCAAGACGCTATGGCTGTTGCCAAGGGAATGGGCATAGACCACAGCATGAATTTTGATGCTGACATGGAGGGCACCAAGAAGATGTTTCTAAGAGAAAAGATAGCTCGTAGCGCGTTTTACTGCAAACTGGCTGAAGGCAAAAGTTTCTCAGAGACAAAGTCGGAGAAGTTCTTTGTTGATGATGAAGACAACGGGAACGAACAGTTCTAATGGTAATGAAAATAGAGGAAGCCCGTATTATTCGAGCTTCCTCTTATACTCTTATAGATGCTGCAATGGATAGACGAGAGTGACGATGAAAATGTTGGCGACGAGGATGATGATATTCATCAGCAGACCGATGCGCATGAAATCGCTGAAGCGGTAGCCACCGGGACCGTACACAAGCATGTGGGTGGGTGAACCGATGGGGGTAGCAAAGCTACTGCTGACGCTGATCATCAAGGCGATGAGGAAGGGGTATGGCTCGTAGCCCAGTTTCTCTGCCGCCTCGTACATGATAGGGAAGAACATGGCGCCTGCCGCCGTATTGGAGATAAATTCAGTGATGAAGGTGCCGACTAAGCAAATGGCAGTCATCACCACAATCGGGTTGGTGCCACAAACATCGAGAACGCCGTTGGCAAGCCATTCAGCGATGCCCGTCTTCTGGATGGCAAGGCCGAGGACAGCACTACCAGCGAAGACCATAAGGATTTCCCAGTTGATGGCTCGCATGGCCTGCTCCATGTTGCAGCAACGGCATATGAGCATGGCTGCGGCAGCCAGGAAGGCACATTGCAACAGCGGTATAACACCACAAGCCGAAAGCACCACCATGGCAATCATGATACCCGTGGATATCAACGTACCGTACCCGATGTTGGGCACTTCGTCAGAATCGAAGAAGTGAAGATCGTCCTTCAAAGTAGAAGTCTTGAAGTTGATTTTCTTCGGACATACCAACAGTAGCGTGTCACCAGCCTGCAGCACCACATTTCTCGGCGCTTCTTTGATGCGCTCGCCACGTCGGGCTACAGCCGCCAAGGTCACATTATTATCTTTCTCAAACGAACTGCTGCCGATGGTCTTTCCTATCAGACTGCTGCCAAAGGTGATGTATGCCGTGCGCAATTGGCAATCATTGTCCATCTCATCGATGGAGAAGACATGGTGGTCGGAGCTCACCAACTGGTGACGATACGCTACCACAATCAGTTCGTCTATCTGGCCAGCATAGACCAGATGGTCACCGCCCATGATAGGCTCATCCTCCGTTATAGGCAATGGGGAGCCGTCGAAGTGATGCATCTCTATCAGGCTGCCGCCCTTGACATGGAAGAGGCCTGCCTCGCCCAACGTCTTTCCGATATAAGGATTGTCCGACGGAACCCGCAATTCCACGGTGTAGTCGCTTGTCGATTCGAAAGCACTCTCAGGAACCTTGCGATCTGGCAACAGACGGCGCATGGCAATGACCGACAACACGCCGATGGCCAAACAGAACAGTCCAGGGATGGTTGTTGCCAGAATGTTCATGGCTTCACCCGTCTTCTCTTCGTAGAGTCCACTGATAATCAGGTTCGGCGGGGTGCCGATGAGGGTACAGACGCCGCCCATACCAGAGGCGTAGCTTAGAGGAATGAGCAGTTTCGAGGGCGATACCCCCAGTTTCTTAGCCCACATCTTGACAATATTGACAAAGAGCGAAACCACCGTTGTGTTGCTGAGAAACGAACTAAGCACAGCCACTGGTATCATCAGTCGCATCACCGTCTTCGAATAACTATTGGGGGTGCCAAGCAAAAACCTCACAATACATTGCAGCACACCCGTGTACATCAGTCCTGCAACCACTACGAACAGCACGCCGACTGTGATGACAGACGTGCCACTAAAACCCGAAAAAGCCTCTTTGGCATCGAGCACACCCGTAACGAAGAGTACGCCAATAGCTCCAAGAAACACTAAATCGCTACGCCACTTGGTGAACAACAGAATACTGAACATACTCAGTACTGTGATGATGGTAATCCATGCATCAAGGTTGAACCCCCAAAAAGTAAATGAATCCATTTTATAAATGTAGTTTTTAATCCTTTTCTATTGTGTTTTTTGTTGTATCGACTGGCAAAGTTACATTCTTTTCCACACCTCTCCAAGGAATTGGGACTAAAAGTTAGGAAAGATTTCCAAGATGAAGGGAAATACCACATTTTTTGTCGACGAAATGGGAAAAAAGGACAAGAATACAATATAAATTATGTGAAAGATTTGAATTTCCGAAGAAAAAGTGCTATATTTGCACGCTTTTTTACGCGTAAAGTATGAGACAATTAAAAA